>NZ_JAEHBN010000007.1:0-301248 GCF_016483605.1 Bacillus cereus group sp. N11 | reverse complement strand
AAGACATTCCCCAGTGTCTTTGAATAGCTTCCATCCCTAATTAAATTGACATAAATTGTCCCCTTCCTTTGACCATCCTATGTGATGGTCTATTTTATTTTCTGAAATTTATTCTTTCTATAAACTACAGGAAAATCAGACTATTCATATAAAAACAAATAAAACCTTGCGAAATATTCAGAAAATATTGTTAAAATAGGGATTTTTTCGGTACAATTCATTTAGAAAGTAATTGTACAAAAACAGGGGGGGATTTTATTGAAGCAAACAAAAGCGATCTTACTTGCATTGTTTCTTGGTCTAATTGTTGGACTCACTTTAAATTTAGCTGCACCATCTATTTTTGAACCTTTAAATCAATATGTGTTTAACCCAATTGGCCAACTGTTTATTCGACTCATTAAAATGCTAGTTGTTCCTGTTGTATTCATTTCCATCGTACTAGGGGCTGCTGGTCTTGGAGATCCGAAACAACTTGGAAGAATCGGTTTAAAATCAATTTCATTCTTTCTCGTCACAACAGCAGTTGCTATCTCTATTGCAGTGACATTTGCACTTATCATCAAACCAGGAACTGGCGGTAACTTTAAAACAGACGGGCTTACGTATGAAGGTGCAAAAACTGAAACATCTTTCGTCGATACATTGCTGAATATTGTGCCAGATAATCCAGCTAAAGCGATGGCTGATGGTAACATGTTACAAATTATTGCCTTTGCTGCATTAATCGGACTCGGTTTAGCTGTTTTAGGAAAACGAGTTCAAGGTATCCATTCATTACTTGAACAGGGCAACGAATTAATGATGTATCTTGTTAATCTCGTTATGAAATTAGCCCCAATTGGAACATTTGGTTTGCTTGCTTCATCCGTTGGTAAAATGGGGCTTGCAGGCGTCGCTGCGATGTTCAAGTATATGATAGTCGTTATGTTAGTACTCATTATTCACGGTGTCTTCATATATGGCGGCTTATTAAAGATATTAGCGAAAGAAAGTATTATTCGTTTCTTTAAACATTTCGGACCAGTAATGGCAATTGGATTTAGTACATCTAGCTCTAATGCATCTCTTCCATTCGCAATGAAAACGGCACAAGAAAAACTTGGAGTTCCAAAAGCGATAAGCTCCTTTGTACAACCACTAGGTGCAACGATTAATATGGATGGCACTGCCATTATGCAAGGTGTGGCAACTGTATTTATCGCTCAAGTGTACGGAGTTGAACTTACATTAGCACAATTAGCCATGATCGTATTAACTGCTGTACTAGCTAGTATCGGCACTGCTGGTGTACCAGGTGTTGGACTTGTAATGCTTACAATGGTTTTAAATCAAGTAAACCTACCAGTAGAAGGTATTGCTTTAATTATCGGTATTGATCGCATCCTAGATATGTCTAGAACAGCTGTAAATATTTCCGGTGATGCAATTTGCGCAATGATTGTCGCAAAATCAGAAGAAAAATATAATACAGATCAATCGGCAGCATCTTAAATCAAAAAAGGAGTGAAATGATTCACTCCTTTTTTGATTTACTTCCTTTTTTTGAACGATATTCTTTCCCTTTATTATCGTTACCAGTTTCAAATTCAGTACTAAATTCCTGATTAAACTTTCCTGATTTTGGTGAACCTTGATTCGCGCTTCCTTTACTACCATTACGATTCGTCATATTTCTCCCTCCTTCCATTATTAGTAGTATGGCGCTCTATCTTTTTTCATACACATTTTATTTTTATAAGCTATTACACAAGAAAGAAGACCTTCCACATATAAGGAAGGTCTTCTTTTTCACTAGGTAAACGTTTTCTTGTTTGTAATTAATTAAATAAGTTTTTGGGAAATAGAAATCATTACATTCATTTCATCTTCTGAAAGTGCGGAAAATCTTTCTTGTAAGTATCGTTTTTTCGCCTCTTCCATTTTCGCAACTAAATCTTTCCCTTGTTCTGTAATCTCTAAATATACAACTCGGCGATCTGATGTAGAACGTGAACGGGTTACGAAACCTTTATTAATTAATTTTTCTGTAACAGCTGTAATATGACTATTCGACACATTTAACTCATTAGCGACACGTGATACCATTTCTTTATTTGTACGATTCAATATTCTAAGGACGATGAACTCATTCCACGGTATGTAACCACCAAATATTTTTCCAATGTCATTACGCAACGTGCGAAACATCGCAAAAACATTTGTCGATAGTTCTTCCATTAATTGTTCTCTATTTTGAGACAACTTTGACAGCCCCTTTTATTTCATTTAGTTAAATAAAAACCTTATTAATAATTTTACATGAAATCTTACTTTTTGTCACCTTATTTTCCCATAATTCGTAGTTTTTTAATATGCATTTCGTGATACAATAAACTTGATTTTCCAGAAAAAGGAGTTTAAGTAGTGAGTGAGGAAGACAAATTTTCTAATCTCAGTCTAAAAGTTAGGACTATCGTTATTAGTTTTGTTGTTTTTATTCTCATTACATTTTTTACATTTATATTTTTTGTATATGTAGGAATCTTTCAAATTACGGGTATAGAATACTCATCACGAACAGCTATACTACTCTTTTTTTTACTTATTCTTTTATTAGATGGTATTACATATTTTATATTCATTTTCTTTAAATCGCTCCTACAGCCAATGATGACAAGTATGCCAAATTGGCTCTCAATTGCTCTTCTCTCCATTATTGAAATTACACTAGATTGGTTCGTCATTCATACTGCCGACGACTGGATAGAGAGCGTACAAATCTCCAACATAGCTGAACTATGTGTCGCACTATTCCTTTACACACTAAATATATTATTTAGTGATAAGAAAGAGTAAGAATACAAGCTTTTCTATATAAAAATTGGTACAATAAAAGCAAATCATACTAAAGAGGTGTTAATTATGAACTTACAACAATGGGCTGATAAAGGTATGTCCTTTGATACATATGTAAATGAAATGAAAGTAAACCAATATGAGCTATTACATATTTACAATAACTTTTTAATTCCAAATGAATTACTCCCAGTTTTAGAAGAACGCCAAAATGATGGCTGGCGTGTTATCGTATTAACAGCCGACTGGTGCGGAGATGCTCTTTTATGCGTACCTGTTATGAAACGAATTTCTGAAGTTGCAAATATTGATATGAGCTTATTAATTCGTGATGAAAACTTAGAATTAATGGATCAATACTTAACAAATGGAACAGCACGTGCAATTCCAATCTTTATTTTCATTGATAAGGACGGAAATGAACAAGCTGTCTTTGGACCACGCGCTCCAAAAGTACAAGAATTAGTAACTTCAATGCGCGCTACATTGCCTGAAAAAGAAGATCCAACATTCGAAGAAAAACAGAAAGAAATGTATGCTAATTTCCGTGCTACATTAGCTGATGATACTTCTCTTTGGGAACATGTAATGGAAAGTATGATTGAAAAAATAGTAAAATAAAAAAACTGCCGAAATCGGCAGTTTTTTTTGCAAAATCATAATCTTTTTTTCTGAGAATATGCAACATCTACGCACTCTGCTAAACGCTCCATCTCACCCATATATACCGCACGCGTCATCCATCCAGTCAACTTGTACATAATCTTATATATAAAGTTCTTCGGTTCAAATTCTACGATTAAAGTAAGCGATGTACCTTCTTCATCCTCTTCTAACATATAAGTTGCAGCAGTATAACCTTGTTTCATTTCACATCCAACTGATACGATATACGGTTCATCATACTCTAAAATTTCCGCCTCAAATTCATATATTTTCTTCCCCATTTTTTGCACAGATATATATTTATCACCTTCACGAGGTTTTTCAACATCTATATTTGAAGGATACCTATTTTCTACCATAAAGGTACTCCATTCTAGTATTTTCTCGTCATTATGTACATAATCAAACACAACATCAATTGGTGCCGGAATTATTATCTCTATTGCAAAACTCACTAAACTGCTCCTCTCAAATACCCTATAAATTTTCTCTATATTAATGTAACAAAATCATTATGTCATATTTTACATAGTGAAATACAAGTAAATGAGAGCAAAAACTTTATTTTCTCCTGCTATAAAAGAAATACTCTATAGAGTAGACTTTTTCAAGCGTCTAATCTATAGAGTATTTCTGGTGATTTCTTCTTACATAATGAAGAAGAAATAGAATACCGCAGCTAAAATGAAACGATAGTAAGCAAACGGTGTTAGTTTTACACGTGCTAATAATTTTAAGAATGAAACAATTGCAAGCATCGCAACAACAAATGCTGTAATAAATCCTGTTGCAAATAACGGTATATCAGCTGTACTTAATATATCCCAGCTTTTAATTAAATCTAAACCACTTGCAGCTACCATCATTGGAACTGCTAAAATGAACGTATATTCAGCTGCCGCTGTATGAGACACGCGAGCTAATAAACCACCACTTATTGTTGATCCAGAACGAGAGAACCCTGGCCAAAGCGCTAAACATTGGAACATTCCAATTGTAAATGCTTGTTTATATGTGATTTCATCTAACGTTCTTGCTGTACTTGGTTTTGAAAACTTCTCAGCAACAATCATTAAAATACCACCAGCTATTAAACTAATGACAACTGGTCCTGGACCAAATAAAACTTTTTTAATTGTACTATGGAATAATACGCCAAGTATGCCAGCAGGAATCATCCCAATAATAATATGTAATAAATTCAACGACGGTCCGTCTGTTACTTTACCTATGCCAACTAAAGACCATAAACGCTTCCAAAATATAACAACAACTGCTAAAATCGATCCCAATTGAATAACAACTTCGAAAACTTTCGCTCTCTCGTCGTCAAATCCAAGTAAATGACCTGTTAAAATCATATGTCCTGTTGATGAAACTGGTAAAAATTCTGTTAAACCTTCAACAGCACCCATGATTATTCCAATTAACCAATCAGCCACGAGTAGTGCCTCCTTAATAACGAATATGTAATTTTTTCACACCTTATCATAATACCTTATCCCTTTTCAATGTGCATCCTTTTTTTATTGCTTATATATATACTGGTGCGTATTTCTTTTTTATTTTTTGATTAAATTGTATGATAGGAAGGATTGTTTTTTTATCGGAAAGGGGATTTTATGAAAGAAACTACTTCATTCTCACAAAAGCTAAAACACTTTGTATTACTATTCTTCCCGATTTTCGTAACCCAAATGTCATTATTTGCAATGAGCTTTTTTGATACGACAATGTCCGGACATGCCAGTCCAATTGATTTAGCAGGTGTGGCTATCGGAACAAGTATATGGCTCCCAGTTAGTACAGGATTAACAGGGGTTTTAATGGCTACTACTCCTATTGTTGCCCAACTCATTGGATCCAAGAAAAAAGAGGATGTTCCTCACGTTGTCATACAAGCAGTTTATTTAGCAGTTTGCGCTAGCTTCGTTGTTATCCTTATTGGCTTCTTCGTTGTTCCACCTATTTTAAATGGCATGCGATTAGAAGAACCTGTTGAACGTATTGCAGCACAATTTTTAAGTATTATCGCGATTGGAGTTATCCCATTATTTACTTATACTGTTTTGCGTGGATTTATTGATGCATTAGGAAAAACTCGAACAACGATGATCATTACATTACTATCATTACCGATTAACGTAGTATTAAATTATGTATTAATTTTTGGGAACTTTGGTTTCCCTAAACTCGGTGGTGTCGGTGCAGCAATTGCTTCTGCAGCAACCTATTGGTGCATTTTAATTATTACCGTCATTATTATTCGTACGAAAGAGCCATTCGCATCTTTTAATATTTTTAAACAGTTATATCGTCCTTCTCTTTCGAGTTGGAAATCATTTTTAAAACTTGGCGTCCCTATCGGATTTGCTATCTTTTTTGAAACGAGTATTTTCGCTGCAGTTACACTAATGATGAGTAACTTTAGTACGACAACAATTGCAGCGCATCAAGCAGCTATGAACTTCGCTTCCTTGTTATATATGACTCCTTTAAGTTTAGCAATGGCAATGACGATAGCAGTTGGATTTGAAGTTGGAGCAAAACGATATGATAGCGCAAAACAATATGGATTTATCGGCATTGGATTAGCCCTTGCTTTCGCTCTTTTCTATTCGATTCTTCTTTATTTCTTTGATGATGGAATTGCATCTATTTATACGACAGATGCAAATGTTCACCATTTAGCAAAAGAGTTCCTTATATTTGCGATTTTATTTCAAATTTCAGATGCAATTGCAACTCCTGTACAAGGAGCACTACGTGGTTACAAAGACGTAAATGTTGCCTTAATTATGACATTAGTCGCTTATTGGGTAATAGGTCTCCCTCTCGGTTACATATTAGCAACATATACCGACTGGGCAGCAAAAGGATATTGGATTGGTCTTATTATCGGTCTAGCATTTGGTGCTAGCTTCCTTCTAATCCGTCTCTTCCAAGTTCAAAGAAAATATACAACACAAAACAGCCGCTAACGCTAGAGCGGCTGTTTTCTTTATGCATATTTTTTCTTGTAACGTATAACATAATGAAAAAGAAAGGTGGATACATATGGACGAAAAAGAAAAAGATCAATCATTCGATGAAGAATTCGCCCCTGAAATCTCACCTGGATACCAGCAAGATATACATAAACCACCTAAATATAAAAACGCTTCGTTTTTAATGGGCATTACCATTTTCGCTGCTGTATTACTCGTACTCATTATTTTCGTCTATTTTTAAGGAAAGGTGACATATTATATGAAGAAACAAGATTCAAATCACTCAAAAAGAACTGTGAAAACGGAAAAAGGATATGCAGGCGATTCTGTTTATACACAGAAACAAGTGGAACAAGGAAATGTATACATTGCTCAAAAAGAACTTGGTCAACAAAATGAAAATCTTTAACCCCCTCTACTCCTCGAGGGGGCTTTTTATCCCGCTATTTGTGGACAGTAAGAGTGAACACCTTACTGATTAAAGTTTCACTTTATTGTACGTACTGCTTTTGTTCGAGCACCCTAAATATATTATTAACCTTTACAACTTTCACGTCATAATTTACTTTCATTTCACTTTTCTTACCATTTTCAGTACCCGCAACATACGCTACAGCATGATAGAGAAAACTCTCATCCGTCACTTCACGTATCTCCTCGTTTGTAAATTTATACTCTAAATCTCGAAAACGATTTGGATAATAATTTTGTATTAATTGTTCATATCCCCTACTTACAAATATCTCTTCGCCTTTTCGCTTCACATCTTCTTTATTATGAAACTCAAACACTGATAATTGTGCTGTCACAAAGTGCTCTCCTACTTGTTTCATTTCTTTATGAGTTAAAGTTTCTATACTTTTATTCTTTAATTCCTTATTTAACTCGTACTGATCTATCGATTTAAAGGTAGCGAAAACTGCCTCTTTATATGACCAAAACAAACCAAAAGCGATACATATAGAAATGATTACTATTCTTTTCTTCACCATACACCCCATCCCTATTCATAATGTTAGTTACATATTAACATATAGAATGAAAATTCTGATATTATAAAATGGAATATCAGAATTTTAACTTAGAAACGAGGAACGATTATGGACTCTTACAAACAGTATATAAAACAGGCTCTGCCTAATCTTTCTATACATTCATATAAACAAAATGAAGAAGGATGGGATAATATAGCGGTTATAATTAATGACGACCTACTGTTTCGTTTCCCACGAAAACAGGAATATGCTAAACGAATTCCGTTAGAAAAAAACTATGCACACTTCTCTCTCATTCGCTACAAGAAATTGAGGTTCCAAAGTATCACCTATTATATAAAAAGGGTACTGATACTATTCCGCTTTGTAGTTACTATACTCTCATTCATGGTGAACCGTTACAAAAAGAAATAGTTACCACACTAGAGAAACAAGAATTGAAAGCAATCATTACACAATTAGCTACTTTCCTTGCGGCACTACATAATATTCCTGTAAAACAAATTACAACGTTAGGATTTCCAATTGAAAAAACAATTACCTACTGGAAAGAGCTACAAACAAAATTAAATCAGTATCTTACTAACATGTTTACTTCATTACAGAAATCAGCCTTACATCATTTATTCGAAAATTTCTTTGCATGTATAGCTACATCCACTTTTCAAAATACAATTATTCACGCCGATTTTACACATCATCACATTTTATTTAATAAGCAGAACAAGAATATTTCAGGGATTATCGATTTTGGTGATGCTCAAATTGGAGATCCTGCCTTTGATTTTGCCGGGCTCTATTATGATTTCGGACGTGAATTTACAACATCTGTATACGAACAATACAGTACAATTATTTCTCACCACGATCCATTACTCATTCACCGTATAACTAGTTTTTATCAATACAGCCCTTTACTACATAATATTATTTATAACTTTGAAACAAAGAATGCGCTTAAATTCATAGCAGATACAGAACAGCTAAAAGCGATATTACAGGGACGAGATTAAATTCTCTCCCTATATTCTTTCTCCTCATACATCATTAACTTTTTATCCATTTCAACAATAACTTTGTACAATTGAAATGCCTGTAAAATTTGCAGTTGAATTCCAAAAGGAGCATTTTGTTCTTTTAACCATTGAAATACTTTCGTTTCATCTTTCATTGATTATTCCTCCTCTTATAAAGTGAAACTTTAATCAGCGGGGGCATCCCCCACTGATTATTAGCCCGCATTAAAATCTGCTACAAATATACCGTAAATGATGAAAAGCTTTTCATGTCAATAACAAAAAGGATGCAAATTGGCATCCTTTAATGTACGATATTTTCCTTCTGCTTCGCTTCTTCCTTTACTTCTTCCCCCTGGCATTCACTACGAAAAGCACAACTCGTACACTCTGAACGAAAATCACGCTCTGTATAGTGCTCAGGTTGCTGTAACATTTCTTTCATTCTAAATAAATCATCCATTCCAGTTATAATATCTTCCTGTTTCGGAATGTATTCATACTTAGTTCCTTCCATTAAATTAATAATTTCAATTTTCCCTGGAAGAATGCCGAAAGCTTTATAACTGAATACTGTCATTAACTTCTGACAAAGAGCTAGCATTTCCTCATCCGCATCAATAACATATTTTTTAATTACAAATGACTCTGTACTCCACTCACCAACTTCAAATGTCAATGACATGTGGACACCTAACTCTTCCATATATGTTTGAAACTTCTCATACAAAAACAATGGTGGCGTCTGACTATCATCTCTTTCAACAAACTGTAATAAGTGATCAGTTAGCTTTGCTAATACAATATAGTACCCCGTCTTCGAAGCAAACATACTAATCCTTACCTTTTTCCAATACTTTTCTATTAATATTAAAAGCACAATTTTCGTTTGTTGGCTCGCAGGTAGCATGTAATACTCATTAATAATTTGATTCACAATCATTTGTGCTATTTGTTGCCATTCAAATGAAGAAGGTTCTCTTCTTTTTATATGACGGAAATAAAATTTATGTGGACAACGCATAAAATCATACAAATGATAATCTGTCATCGTTTTTATTGCGATTTTCTCATGCAATTGCTCTTCATCT
This sequence comes from Bacillus cereus group sp. N11, assembly GCF_016483605.1. Lineage (NCBI taxonomy): Bacteria > Bacillati > Bacillota > Bacilli > Caryophanales > Bacillaceae > Bacillus > Bacillus cereus group sp. N11. Next base: position 291,652 of record NZ_JAEHBN010000007.1, on the reverse strand, counting down.
CCCTTCTGCCATTAAGAAAGGTGTTTTACGAATTCAGCTCCAAACTGTAAACATTTTTCTACATCTTCATCTTCTGGCGTTAATTCTACTTTTAGTCCTTCTAACACAACTGCTGCTCCGCGTTCCTGCAGCTTTTCTATTAAAATATCAACCGCTACTCCGTATTTTGGATAAGCCGAATCACAAGAACCGAATGCCGCTGCTTTTTTACCAGTTAAATCAATAGAATCCATTGCATCATAAAAATCTAAGAAGTCGTCTGGAAGATCCCCGTCTCCCCAAGTATAAGCGCCTAAAATAATACCATCATACTGTTCTAATATAGAAGCTTCTGGTGAATCCATAATATCAATAACTTCAATCTCATTCTCTGTTTCACGAATGGCGCCTGCAATATGATCTGCCATTTCCTCTGTATTTCCACTCATACTTGCATAAATCATTACTAGCTTACTCAACTGAATCTCTCCCTTTACTATGTATCGCTTTTTCTGTTTGCATTTTATTCTTCTCATCTACATATTCAGAACGAATTACATTTCGTTGCCATTCCATATGCTGATCAACATCTTTATTTTTATTTTTTAATCCCCTTCGCAGAAGGTGATATTTTTTTCTCATTAACATGTCGCATCCATTCCATTGATAATAATTATCAATTTCAACTGTAACATTAGATTAATTGAAATTGATTATCAAAGTCAATAACTATTTTTAAAAAAATGATTAAAATGTACAAGCTTGTCCGTTAGCTATTCATATACTATAAATGAGCATAGTTCTTTCTCAGCCCTCTCTGACGGAAAGAAATAAAAGCAACTGCGATAGAGCGCAGTTGCCTTTTTTTATATGCACCTATGATTTTAGTAGTCTTATGGCCGCCTCTAAAAATAATTCCACTCCATAAATTAAAGCTGATTCATCTACATCAAATTTTGGATGATGGTGCGGATAACAAGTATTATCCTCTTGATTCCTCGTCCCCAATTTAATGAAGCAACCCGGTGCTTTTCTTAAATATGCTGAAAAATCTTCTCCCCCCATAGAAGGTTCAAGCTTCACAACACGCTCATTCCCGAACAAATGTAGTGCGCTTTCTTCTACCACTTTTGTAATATATTCATTATTAATAACAGGATCATATCCGTAACGATACGTATATGTGTAATCCCCTCCATGTGCTTTTGTAATTCCTTTCACGATTTGTTCAATTTTCTCTTCTGCTTCCAATCTTAACGTTTGATTAAAAGAACGCACAGTTCCCATTAAAGTTGCCGTATTGGGAATAATATTGTCAGCCTTTCCCCCATGAAATTGCGTAACTGAAACTACCCTCTGCATAAAAGCACTTGTATTTCTTGATACGATATGTTGTAAATTTGTAATAATCTGCGCTCCAATAGCAATAGGGTCTATCGTTTCTTCTGGCCGCGCTGCATGCCCTCCTTTACCGTGAATTTCAACTGTAAATACGTCTGGCGCTGCCATCATCGGCCCATATACAATTCCTATCTTCCCGCTTTCCAATCCAGACATAACATGTAAACCTATTACATAATCAACACCGTCCATCACACCCGCCTCAACCATTTCCCTAGCACCACCAGGATATACCTCTTCTGCATGCTGAAAGAATAGACGAATTTCCCCTACAAACTCTTCCTTCATATTTGACAGCGCCTCTGCTGTACTTAACAAAATAGCCGCATGTGCATCATGCCCACACGCATGCATCCTTCCTTTATGAACAGATGTATAAGATTTACTTGTCTCCTCTTGAATTGGTAAAGCATCAATATCAGCTCGAATCGCAACTACTTTACCTTGTTCCACACCCCTTTTAATTGCTAATACACTGTATTTCGTTGGCCTTGTTACTTCAAAAGAAGAAAATGAACATAACGTATCATATATAAATTGCGAAGTTTCTTTTTCATGAAACGATAATTCCGGATACTTATGAAAATGCCGTCTCCATTTCATAATATTTTCTTCTGAAATAAGATTCTTCCACACTCTATTCATGATAATTTCCTCCTTTTAAAAAAGAGCTAGAAATTTAAAGTTTACTCAGCCTTTGTTGATTGCATGAAAAAACAAATATTATATTTTTCACGCCTTCTTACAATCCACTTTTATGTATTCATACAATCCACTTTCTATTTACATGTCAAACCCATTACAAATTCATGCCGAATGTAATATAATTGCTAAGTTAGGGATTTTCTTTTTTAGTATTTAGTGCTAATATCAGAAAAGAGCCTTTTGTCTTATTTTTACCTAAAATGTGGAATTTTGTTTTTTTCACAATAATGTAGGACATGATACCTACAAAGAGCTATTATTTCATTAAGAGAGGGAAAGACATGGAAAGATTAAAAGAGATATGGTCTCGACCACTCACACAATGGGTTGCAAAGACGGTTTATTATCTTGCAATTTTATTTGCATTACTTTGGTTGTATGGATTCCATGATACAAACACAAGTACATTTATTTACAATGAATTCTAGGGTGGGAACGTTATGAAGTTATTAGAACAAATTGAAAAGTGGGCTGCAGAAACGCCTGATCAAACCGCTTTTGTTTGGCGAGATGCGAAAATTACGTACAAACAATTAAAGGAAGATTCTGATGCGTTAGCACATTGGATTTCTTCTGAATATCCAGATGATCGTTCACCAATTATGGTGTATGGCCATATGCAACCTGAAATGATTATAAACTTTTTAGGGTGTGTAAAAGCTGGACATGCTTACATTCCTGTAGATTTATCTATCCCAGCTGATCGCGTACAACGTATCGCTGAAAATTCTGGTGCGAAATTACTTTTATCAGCTGCAGAAGTAACTGTAACTGATTTACCAGTTCGCATCGTAAGTGAAGACAACTTAAAAGATATTTTCTTTACTCATAAAGGGAACATTCCAAATCCTGAACATGCGGTAAAAGGTGATGAGAACTTCTACATTATTTACACATCAGGAAGTACAGGTAATCCGAAAGGGGTTCAGATTACTTATAACTGCCTTGTTAGCTTTACAAAATGGGCTGTAGAAGATTTCAACTTACAAACAGGGCAAGTATTCTTAAACCAAGCACCTTTCTCATTCGATTTATCTGTAATGGATATTTACCCATCATTAGTAACAGGCGGTACACTTTGGGCAATCGATAAAGATATGATTGCACGTCCAAAAGACTTGTTTGCTTCTCTAGAGCAATCGGATACTCAAGTATGGACTTCAACACCATCTTTCGCTGAAATGTGTTTAATGGAAGCATCTTTCTCTGAGAGTATGCTACCAAACATGAAAACATTCTTATTCTGCGGTGAAGTGTTACCAAATGAAGTGGCTAGAAAACTAATTGAGCGTTTCCCGAAAGCAACAATTATGAATACGTACGGTCCAACAGAAGCTACTGTTGCTGTAACAGGTATTCACGTTACAGAAGAAGTGCTTGATCAATACAAATCACTTCCAGTTGGCTACTGTAAATCAGACTGTCGCCTTCTTATTATGAAAGAAGATGGTACAATTGCACCTGATGGTGAAAAAGGTGAAATCGTAATTGTCGGTCCAAGTGTAAGCGTTGGATATTTAGGAAGCCCTGAATTAACAGAAAAAGCATTTACTATGATTGACGGTGAGCGCGCCTATAAAACAGGCGATGCTGGCTATGTAGAAAATGGTCTTCTATTCTATAATGGTCGTCTTGATTTCCAAATTAAGCTTCATGGTTATCGAATGGAATTAGAAGAAATTGAGCATCATCTTCGTGCGTGTTCTTATGTAGAAGGAGCAGTTATTGTTCCGATTAAAAAAGGTGAGAAATACGATTATTTATTAGCGGTTGTTGTTCCTAGAGAACATTCGTTTGAAAAAGAATTCAAATTAACATCTGCAATTAAAAAAGAACTCAATGAGCGATTACCAAACTACATGATTCCACGTAAATTCATGTATCAATCTTCTATTCCAATGACACCAAATGGAAAGGTAGATCGCAAAAAATTATTGAGTGAGGTTACAGCATGACCGCATATGGATCATTTTATTTTTTCGCTATAGTGGGCATTTTATTAATACCTACTATCATAGCTGGATTAAAAGGTAAAATGTTGCGTAAATATAATGCCGTTTTAACATTAGTCATGATTGCTATTATCTTCTCGGATAAACCGAAGCAAGCAATGATGTTAGCTGCATTTATTATTTGGCAATATGTCCTTATTAAAGGCTATTTAATTTTAAGAAAACAAAATAATAGTACATTCACGTTTTGTATAGCTGTTATTTTATCGATTTTGCCTCTTATTTTGGCAAAAATCGCACCGTTTGCATCGTTTTTACCTGAGTTAAAACTTGTTGTTTTTCTAGGTATATCTTACGTAACATTTAGAGCAGTTCAAATGGTATTTGAAGTTCGTGATGGTTTAATTAAAGAACTTTCTTTCTTTAACTTCTGGGAATTCGTTCTATTCTTCCCTGCGATTTCAACAGGACCTATCGATCGTTACCGAAGATTCCAAAAAGATATTCAAAAACCACCTAGTGCAGAAGAATATCAAAATTTACTATATACAGGGTTAAACCGTATTTTCCAAGGTTTCTTGTATAAATTTATTATTGCTTACTTAGTAAAGCAATACTTTATGGATCCAGCATTTGCTCAACAAGATACAATCCTTTCAAATATGATTTACATGTATAGCTATAGCTTATATTTATTCTTCGACTTTGCTGGTTATAGCTCATTTGTAATTGGTGTAAGTTATATGATGGGAATTAAAACGCCAGAAAACTTTAATAAGCCGTTTATTAGTCGTAACATTAAAGACTTCTGGAACCGCTGGCACATGAGTTTATCATTCTGGTTCCGTGACTTTATTTACATGCGTTTCGTCTTTTTTGCAACGAAGAAAAAGTTAATTAAGAACCGTTACACTATTTCGTATATCGGTGCATTTTTAAACTTCTTCATTATGGGAATTTGGCACATCCAAGGAAGCGCTGTTGCGCAGTATGTTATTTATGGTCTATATCATGCCGCACTGTTTATTCTATTCGATATTTTCGAACGAAAAAACAAGAAGCATAAGTTTTGGCCAAACAATAAATTTACACACGTCCTTGCGATTGTAATTACGTTCCACGTTGTATGTTTCGGTTTCCTTATTTTCTCTGGACACCTTAACAGATACTTTTAATGCACCCTTCTTATTCTATTAAGAAGTTGCACATATAATATATTTGGATATAAAGGAGATTTTAAAAATGGCAGAATTCAAAGAGCAAGTATTAGATATTTTAGAAGAAGTATGTGAGAACGATATTGTGAAAGAAAACTTAGATGTTCAATTATTTGAAGAAGGTATTCTTGATTCTTTCGCTGTAGTATCTTTATTAGTTGAATTCCAAGAGCGTTTAGATATTGAAGTTTCTATTTCTGATTTTGACCGTGACGAGTGGGCTACACCAAACATGGTTATTAAGAAGTTGGAAGAAATCCGATGAACAAAGCAAAATTTGGTCCGATGCTTTTAGCATTGGCCCTTTTTGCTGTATTCTTACTTATTCCGACGCGCTTCCTACTTCCACTTTTAAGTGATGAAAAAGTAGAACAAGCTGCAACTTCTTTGAAAGAAGAAAAGATTCAAAGTATGATTTTACAGCAAAAGATGTTAGCAGATCCGAAATATCTTCCGATGTACGGTTCATCGGAATTCGCACGTATGGATGCTTTCCATCCATCAAATTATTTCAAAGTAAAGCCTGAAGGGTTCACACCATTCCTTCTTGGACGCGGCGGAACACAAGACCTTGTACACGTATTAAACTTTGCATCTACAATGGATCAATTGAAAGACAAGAAAATGGTATTCGTTCTTTCTCCGCAATGGTTTGTGCCACAAGGTATTGATGAAACACACTTTGCACCTAACTTTTCAAAACAACAAGGCTATCATTTCCTTTTCAATGATGACTTAAAGCCTGAAATGAAAAAACAAATTGCAAAGCGTTTATTAAACTTTGAGATCGTTAAGAAAGAAACTTTACTTAAAGTTTCGCTTGAAGGTATCGCTTATGATGATACAAAGCATAAAGTAAAAGCACTTGCTGCTAAACCTTTCGCTTATGTGTATCGTAACATTTTAGATCGTAAAGATTTATTTACAGCAATGTTTGATATTAAACCGCATAAAGAAAAACTTGACCCTTCATTAAAACAAATGAACTGGGATGAAGCTCGTAAACATGCGGATCAAACAGGTGCAGCAGAATCAGGGTCTAATGAATACGGTATTGAAGACGATTACTTCAATAGCAAAATTAAGAAGAAATTAAAGCAACGTGAAGGCTACTTAAAAAATGATGCTTATGACCAATCACCAGAGTATGAAGACTTACAACTTGTACTTGATTTATTAAAACAATCTGGTGCAAAACCACTCTTCATTTCTGTTCCTGTAAAAGGTCCTTGGTACGATTACGCTGGATTCCCGAAAGAACGCCGTGAAGCGTACTATAAGAAAGTTCATGAGCAAATTGAGAAAGCTGGTTATCCAATTGCCGACTTCTCAAACCATGAATATGATAAATACTTCTTAAAAGATCATATGCACTTAGGTTGGAAAGGCTGGGTTTACATCGACGAGGCCATCCAACAATTTTATAAAGCAAACTAATGAAAAGACCGCTTGAACTATTCAAGTGGTCTTTTTCTATATACATTTTGTAATTGTTCCATTACATCCTCTGCTTCTTTCACGACCCGCTCCACTACGTGCTGAGCTGGCTCAATTCTTGCTAATGCCGATGCTTGTCCCGCCCAAAGTGACATATATTCTCCCTTGTTTTGCGTCGCTGCTTCTTGGCGTATTTTAGAAGTTAATACGTTTTGCACTGGATACATCGGAAGCCCTTCTTCTTTTCCTTCGTGTCTCTCTATAAATTCATTACGAATACCCCGTGCATATTTCCCGGAAAACGCACGAGTTACAATTGTACTGGTATCTGTACTTTTTAATACAGCCTCTTTATATACGTCATGTGTAATACTTTCTTCACTCGTTAAAAAAGCTGATCCCATTTGAACAGCTTCTGCCCCTAACGCAAATGCTGCAACAAGCCCTTGTCCGTTCATTACACCACCTGCTGCAACAATTGGGATATGCGGAACTGCCGCTACTAACTGCGGAATTAACGCAAACGTACCAATCATTGCATCTTGTTCTTTCCCAATAAACGTTCCTCTATGACCTCCTGCTTCGCTACCTTGCCCGGCGATAATATCTACCCCTAGCTCGGCAAGTGCTCTCGCTTCTGCTACATGAGTCGCTGTTCCGATGACTTTTATTCCTCTTCTTTTTAATTCATCTATTTCTTCTTGTTCTAACGTTTGGAATGCAAAGCTAACGACCGGTACCTTTTCTTCTACTAACACTTGTAATTGTTCTTTATAACTTTTTGGAAGATTTACTACATCCTCTTCCTCAATACCTAACTCTCTATTCACTCCATTAAGTAAGACTTTCGCCTCATTTATCTTCTCTTTTTCTATCTGCACCTCTTTCGTTAACAGTAAATTAACACCGAAAGGCTTATATGTTAGTTCCCTTATTTTATAAATCGCTTTACGAATTTGTTCTGGGCTCATATAGCCTGCTCCAAGCGTTCCTAATCCTCCGCTATTACTTACAGCTGCAACAAGTTCTGGCGTTGTAATGGCACCCGCCATACCTGCTTGAATGATGGGATACTTAATTTGCAATATGTCTATTACTCGACTTGTAAACATCATTTCCCCTCCTATCCCCCTTATATCTTCTTTATTTGACAAGCTTTCCCCTTCTTTTACAAGGGTTGAACTTCATATGAAGCGAATATATTGAAAGAGAAGGAGGCTGAAAACAATGATTTATCCAAATGCGTTAAAACATGGTGATACAGTAATGATTATTGCACCGTCTGGTCCACCTACAATTGAAAGTGTATTAAAAGGTGTAAATGTATTACAAGAGATGGGATTATCCGTAATAATTGGGAAGAGTATTTATGAAAAGTATGGGTATTTAGCTGGAAGTGACCAAGTTCGTCTTGATGATATACATGAAGCCTTTACAAATAATGAAGTAAAAGCAATTTTCTGTGCACGAGGTGGTTACGGAAGCGCTCGTCTTCTCCCTCACATTCAATATGAAATCATTCAACAAAACCCCAAAATTTTTTGGGGATACAGCGATATTACAGCTTTACATACTGCTTTTTCACGTTATGCAAAGCTTGTTACGTTTCATGGTCCGATGATTGAAGAAGTAGGCAAAGGTATAGATTCTCTCTCTTTATCTTCTTTCAATCAGCTCTTCCACCCGTATTCTTCTATCTTATCTGCATCAGAATGTATCGTACCTAGCTCAGCCTGTACAGCTACCGGTACATTAGTTGGAGGGAATTTAGCTGTTTTAACGAGTGTAATTGGTTCACCCTATGAAATAAGTACAGCCAATACACTTTTATTGCTTGAAGATATCGGGGAAGAACCGTACCGCATCGATCGTATGTTAAATCAACTACTTTTATCTGGAAAGTTTAATGAATGTAATGGCGTTATTTTTTCAAGTTGTCATGATTGCACCCCTTCTAAACCATCTCAATCATTGCAAACAATATTATATGAATATTTCATGCCATATGATATACCTGTCCTATTCGGTTTACCGATTGGACATATAAATCCAAATATCGGTATTCCCCTTGGAGCTACAGCAACAATAAATACAAATAATAAAACACTCTCTATTTCTTCAGGCGTAGCACTCCATGTTTAAATTAAAAAGGAAAAGCGATTAAGCTTTTCCTTTTACTTATAATAATTAAAAATTCGTCCAGATGCGATATCTGCAATTTCTTCCGGAATAAATGTTTTACTTATATCAGTACCAACATTTAATACAGCTGTTGCATCCTTCTCAATGCCACCAAATAATTCTTTTCCACGTATCGTAATAAGGGGTGTACCTTCTGGCAACACATCTTTTACAAATTTCAATTGTGTAAAGAACGGAACGATCCATCTACCCTCTCCTTGGAAATGACGCAAACGAAGTGTTCCTTCCGTTGCCCCGTCTTCTGCTTCAAGTGAACCAGCAACATAAAACTCCGTTGATAAGAGCAATTCATAAAATTCCTTTTGCTTTTGTTTATCCTCACCTGCTAAAACGAGTACTTTTTCTATTTTCTTTACTGAAATTTGCTCCATATGATGCCACCCCTATTTTCAAAATGATTATACTTAGATTATACGAAATATTCTTATTTTTTTCTACATAATTCCGTAATTATTTTCTTAAAATAATTTTAAGATATCTTCAGTCGTAACGATTTTAGCAAATTCATCATGTAAGTTTACAAGTGTCATATTGTGAATGTCCTCTGCACTATACTCTGCCCCGTCCAGACCTTTCCGATTGAATGTAGCCGTCGCATCGCTCACTAAATACGTTGTAAATCCTAAATTACCTGCCATCCGTGTTGTAGTCTCCACACAATGATTTGTTGTTAGTCCTACAATCACTACCGTATTACATTTTTTCTCTCTTAATTGTTCTTCTAAATTTGTCCCAATGAACGCGCTATTAACGGATTTCTGGATAATTATTTCATCTCGCAGTGGTTTCACCTCTTCTTTAAAGTTTACTGTTTCTGCTTGTTGATAAAACATCGACTGAACATTTTCTTTATTTACATGTTGAATATGAAAAACTGGTCGCTTCCTTCTTCTCCATTCTTCTAATAAACTTTTCATATTTTTTTCAGCAAAAAGATTATTTCTCTCCCCCCAGTATGGTAATTGAAACGCCTTTTGTACATCAATTATGATAAGTGCTATTTGATTAATCATCATTTTCTCCTTAATTTGGTTGTAGTTGAAATACAAAACCAAGTTGCTGCGACGCAGTAATAAAACAAATATAAGCACAAAGTTCTACAATTTCTTTTTCCGTCCAATATTGTTTTAATACATGAAACATATTATCATCTATCGCCTTTCGATCATGAACAAATGTATGCGCAAAAGTAACGGCTACACTAATCTCCTCTGCCTTTTGCACATCATCAGGTCTTCCCTTTGCCATGCAATACGGACATTCATTCCCATATGCTAATGTTCTTCTCACTTGCTCCTTCAACTCTGCTGAAAGTGTTCCTTTATTGTACAGTGTATCCTCTAACGTACTCCACGAATGTAATATATCTGGATTATGGCCTAATAACTTTTGAAACTTTGTATCTCCTACATTTGATAATGAAATTCTCTCCATCATTTCCCCTCCTATTTCCTTCTATTTTATTGTAAAATAAATGAAGTTCACTTTACATTTCATATGAATCTTAATTCATATTTTTTCTTTACAAAAATTATCATTTTGCTGGAGGTATATTTACAAATGCAACTAGACCGTGTTGATCGAAAGATTTTAAATGAATTATATAATGATAGTCGCCTTTCCATGCGCGAATTAGCAAAGCGAGTAAACTTATCCGCTCCGTCTACTACAGAACGTGTTCGTAAACTTGAAAGTGAAGGAATTATTCAAAAATACACAATCGATATTGATTATAAAAAAGCAGGACTTGTTTTAGATTGTATTTTAGAAATCACTTTAAAAAATGGTGATACAACACGTATGCAACAGTTTATCCAGTCTTATCCATCTGCAAGTTTTTGTTACCGAGTAACAGGAAGCTTATGCTACATTGTAAAAATTTCTGTTCCTTCACTCGTTGAACTTGAAGAATTTATCAATGATGTTTCTTCATATGCAACGACAGTTTCTCATATCGTATTATCAGAAGTATCTCTTACTCCAGACATTGAGCATATCTTCCCAGAAAATTAATTTATTTTTATCACGCTATTTGTTGGCAGTAAAACTCCCACCTCAAAATTCAGTTGCAGCCAAAAAGTTAATAGGGAGTCTGGCTACCCGTAAACGCCCAATTGGTGAAAGTTAATAATCGGTGAGGATGAATAAAACTCCAACTCATTAAAGTTTCACTTTATTCACAAAAAATCTAAAAACCCCTTACAAAAAGAATAAAAATAATATATTATGTATTAAAATACATAAAGTTCGAGAAAGGGGCTTTACATTGAAAATCTGGTTTTATGAAAAAACAGCACAATTAGATGACTTGCTTGGTATTTGGGACAATGTTCCGACGATCCCTCGAATTGGTGAAAAAGTGGAGCTTTTAAAAACTGTCCGCACTGTTACAGATATTAAATATGTAAAGAACGGTAATAATTTTCGTGTAGAAATTATTACGAATTAAAAAACATCTCTCCTTTTATACAGGAGAGATGTTTTTTAATTATCTATCATGTGCTTTTTTTATAACGATTTTATCTTCTTCTACAGAAACTGTTACATAATCATTTTCTTCTAACCGAAGTTTATTTACCGCTTCATCTGGTAGTTCTACAGCCATCAATCTATCTGTTACGATCACTTGACTATACAATTCATTTTCTTGTGATGCATTCACTACCTTTTCTTCATTTATGAAGCGCACTGGTGGCACACCCACTTCTTTTACTGTACGCCATTGTTTCCAAACATAAGGAATTAACCAAAGTAACCCAACAACTGTAAGACCGATACCAATCCATAAATTACTTTGTGCTTGTAATTCAGGAATTGAGATTGCAGTACCTTCTTCTCCACCGACAAATTGCATACTTGTCGCAATTAAATTATTAAGAGCATGCACAGCAATATTCGTCCATATATTTTTCGTTTTTATGTATAAAAGGCACATAACAACACCAAACATGAAAGCACCAATAACATCAAAGTGTCCTAAACCAAAAATAAGTGAAGATATAATTACAGCTTTTTTAATTCCCCATTTATAAGCCATTCGCTGTAAAAAGAATCCCCTAAAAATAATCTCTTCCATAATAGGTGCTAATACACATGCTGAAATGAAAGTAAATATCGTCATATATATGTTACTCGTATTAATAACAGTTCCATCTTCTAACATGGTAACTAAGAAATTCGGTAACGTATGTGCTAATATGTAAAATTGAATATGAGATATACCGACTGAAAAAATCATTCCCATTATCGTTGCTAATAAAATGAGTCCCCACGGTAAACGTCCTGGCTTATCAAAGAAACTTTTAAAAACAACATTATTTTTATTCACTTTTACGTACAACCAAAATAACGGAAATACAAAAAATACAGTTATTTGTGAAATAACCTCTAACGTGCTATCAGAAACATTTGATAAACCTAATGGAATCATCGTAAGAAACAACCCTATCATCATCCATCCAAAAAAGCTACGTAGTCTTATACGTGAAAATGCATATTGCAATATTGCACACCTCCAAAGATCGTTAAAGTAAAACTTTAATCAGTTATAGGGAACCCTTCTCCTACAAATAGCAGGATAACTATATTATAATATGAATATAGTTGAAAATCTTCCTATTTTTCTCAAATACTTTCGAGCAACGTATCTCTTAACATATATAATAACGAATTTATTGGATATACCATATCACAGTTCTTCAACTTCGTTACAACTTACATTTGCTGTACTTAAATAGCTGGAGAAGATCCGGTATTCTATCGCTAACAGCATCTCAAATTAACAATACAGAATACTAGAAATGTAAAAAACTATGTAATAAAAATCCCCGTTTTTACAAACGGGGATTTCTTTTATTATAATACGTCACGTTTTTGGAATAATGCACTTGATGCTACAAGTAATACAGCAAAATATGCAGCTAAAAGTAATAATGAAGTTGTAAACGTAAATTCTGCAAATGGTGGCTCCATTCCACCGCTTACCAATTTATTACTGTCGTAAGCTCTTAAATCTAAATGGAAGAATACTACAAACTTCGCTACACCTTTTGCAAACATCATTAGTGCAATAGTAATTGCTCCTTGCAAGAAATATAAGAACAACGTAATAATTAATGGCAATACGGATTTTCTAAATACATTTGCTAAGAAAAAGGCAAGTGTTGCAAAGAAAAATGGTGATACAAGCTGATATAACATCGTTTTTAAAACAATTCCTAACGTTAAATCTGTTTTACTACCATCCATTACAATACCACCAATAATCGTTGCAATGAACATACCAGCAAATATGATAAATAGCATCGCTAATAACACAGTAATATATTTAGAAAATAAAACTGTAAGTCGTTTTCTTGGACGAATTAACAATTGTTTAATTGTACCTTTTTGGAACTCATCAGTAAGAGTACGGGCTGCAAGTGTGATCCCAAAAATTGTTGCGAATAAAACGATTAAACCAATCTCTGAGTTTGCATAATCTAAATACGACCCCTTAAACTCATCACCTTTTCCCCACTTCATCATTGCTAAATTTCCTAAAATTTCGAGTGCCGCAATGACACCGATTAAAATATACATACCTTTTTTCGCATGTAACTTTAAAAATTCATTTTGAATTAATTTAAACATTACGCTTTCACTCCCCCAGTAATCGCTAAGAATTCATCCTCTAACGTTTTATTTTGAACGGTAACACCATATACAAGCACATCAGCATGCACAAGTTTTTTTACAAGCTGTGGAATGCTCTCTTTTGTTACAGATGCCACAATTACATTCTCCTGTGCTTTACCTTTAATAATTTCATTCGCTTTCTGAACTTCATCTACTTCAAACGCTACTACTACTGTCTCATCATGTTTCGCTTGTTCATGTAAGTTGTACTCTTGTACAAACTCACCTTGTTTAATAATTACGACGCGATCACACATTAATTCAATTTCACTTAATAAGTGACTCGATACGATTACCGCGATATTCTCTTCTTTCGCTAGTCGTTGTAAATAATCACGAATTTGGCGAATACCAGCTGGATCTAATCCATTTGTCGGTTCATCTAAAATTAATATTTTCGGCTGATGAAGTAACGCCTGTGCAATTCCTAAACGTTGTTTCATACCAAGTGAGTATGTTTTTACCTTTTTATGAATTGCATGCTCTAATTCAACAAGCTTTACAATTTCAGCGATGCGCTCTTTATTAATAGCTGTAATTGCCATGTTCGCAAAATGCTTTAAGTTTTGCATACCAGTCATATAATCATATAGTTCCGGATTTTCTACAATCGCTCCAATTTGCTCTAACGCCTTTTCACGTTCCGTGCGAATGCTATGACCACAAATTGTAATATCGCCTTCTGTCATAGAAATAAGACCTGTCATCATACGAATTGTCGTCGTCTTACCACTACCGTTCGGTCCAAGGAATCCGTACACTTCCCCTTCTCGTACCTCAAATGATAAACCTCGAATAATTTCTGTTCTACCAATCTTTTTTCGAACATTTTCTAATTTTACTACTACATTTCCCAATGCTGATTCCTCCTTTAGACTTCTAGTTTTTTGTCGATTATGCGGCCTGTAATGACTAGTAATATAATTGTTAATAAACAATTAAAACATAGATTTAAAACTGTAATATCTGTGCCAGAATAGAATGATGTATTTAAAAAGCCATTTTGATCTATAAATCCAATATTATTTATGGCAAACACATACTTTTCTATTTGATGAAAGATATACGTTATTCCCCCATTAAATGCGATAAAAATGAAGAATAAGACTACGCAAACAATCTTACTCATCGATGATTTCACATTGAATAGCTTCACAATTACTATAATTAAATAAACTGAAACTAGCATATTAACAAAATCTAGTCCCCATAAGAAAATAGATAACATATGATGGAATATTCCATAATCATATAAACTGTGGATCGCTTGCTGAACACCTAAATTTGTTTTTCCATTGTAAATATTTAAAGAAAAATAGTATAGAAAAATAATTCCTATTCCTAGTAAAATCATAAAGAGTAGTACAGAAAATAAAACATTTGCACATATATACTTTTGTGCTGAAATAGAAGTACAACGTAGCATAGAGTTTTTTAGCATTTTTCGAAAAGACGATATACCTGTTAGAAAAATTGCAAATCCATTTATACCTAGTACGATAAAAAATATAATAATGATTATATCTTGCCTACCTGAAATTCTAGCTCCTGAAACTCCTTTCATATTAAATAAAAGAATTAATGAAACTGTAATAAATCCGAAGTAAATAATGGCTATCTTTCTCTTATTACAATTATACAAATAACGAAAAAGCTGATTCATTTCTCATAGGCCTCCTTAAACAGCTCATGTACTGCTTTCCCTTTTTGAAATCGTAGTTCTTCCACATTTTCATGCAATATTATTTCTCCATCTTTCAAAAAGATTACTTCATCAAATATATTTTCGATTTCTCTTATTAAATGAGTCGATATAAGCAACGTACAATCTTCACGATAAAATTTAAGGATTAGCTCAAGTACATGTTCCCTAGAAACAAGATCAATCCCGCCCAGCGGTTCATCCAGTACGTATAACTTCGCTTTTCGAGAAAATGTTAAAATGATTTGTAGCTTCTCAATCATCCCTTTTGACAATGCTTTAATTTTTTCTTCTAACGGTATTTTAAATTCCGCAATCGTATCTACCGCTTTTTGAATATCGAAGTCTTTATAAAAATCTCGATAGAAAAATAAAGCATCTTTTACAGTCATCCAATCATCAAAGACTGGCTTATCGGACATAAATGAAACAATTTCTTTCGTCTCTAACCCAACTTTTTTACCGTTAATTGTAATGCTACCTTCAGAAGGGTGCTGCAAACCTGCAATCATTTTCAATAACGTCGTTTTCCCGCTCCCATTATCTCCAACAAGCCCTATAATTTTCCCTTCCGTAATCTCTATGTTCAATTCACGAATCACTGCTTTTAACCCGTATCTCTTCCATAAGTTTTCTATTTTTAATAGTTCTGTCATTTGCTCTCCTCCCTCTTCTCATGTAAGGAAGAACGAAGAATTGAAAGGATTTCGTCTTCTGAAAACCCTAAGTTATCCATTCCATCTATAAAAGAATGAAGTAATTCTTTCGCCATATCTTTGCGCAGCTCCATAATTTTCTCCCCTTCATTCGTTACATATCGTCCCATTCCTCTACGCGTTACAACAACACCATCACGTTCCAATTCTTGAAATGTTCGTTGAATTGTATTTGGATTTACTTGTAATTCACTCGCTAATTCACGTACAGAGGGAATTTTATCACCAGGCGATAAATGCCCAACTACAATTTCTTTTTTTATGTATTCCATTACCTGAATGTAAATGGGTGTATTTGGAGAAAATTCTATTTTCATTTCTTCCCTCCTTCTGTCTTAGTGTACTAGTTAAATAGTACACTAAGACAGAATATATGTAAATACTTACAAATAAAATGTAATAAAAAGGCAGTGCAACTTTCGTTACACTGCCTCCTTGCAATCAAAACTAGTACAGTAAACAATATGATAGTTTTACTAGTTTGAATCCGTATATAATTTTATACAAAAATTACTTTCCTTTTACTTGCGCTAGTACAGATTTAAACGTATTAATAACTGTATCTACCTCTTCATAACTAATTGTAAGAGATGGTTCGATACGAATTGTTTTTGAGTTAATTAAAGTTCCAGCAACGAGAATACCTTGATCAAACATTGCCTTTGACACTTCGTAACCAATCTCGTCTTTATGGAATTCAATACCAATCATTAAACCTTGACCACGAATTTCAAAGATTTTATCCTCGTGCCCTTCTGCTGCTTGTTTCAATCCATTTAAGAAATACGCCCCAACTTCAGCAGCACGTTCTGGTAATTTCTCTTCCAATAATACATGGATTGTTGCAATTGCAGCCGCACATGCCAGCGGATTCCCTCCAAATGTTGTTGTATGCATAAATGGATTTTCAAACCAACTTTGGAATACTTTCTCTTTCGCAACGATAGCTCCTGCTGGCATAACGCCTCCACCAAATGCCTTCGCCAGACAAATAATATCCGGCACAACATCATATAATTCCGCTGCAAACATTTTCCCTGTACGTCCCATTCCAGTTTGTACTTCATCGAAAATAAGGAGTGATCCAAACTCATCACAAAGCTCTCGTACTTGTTTCAAATAATTTTCTGGAGGTAAAATAATACCGCCCTCTCCTTGAATTGGTTCTAAAATAACTGCTGCAACATCTTCTCCTACTAATGCGCATGTCTCAAATGTTTTTCTCATCATATCAATATCGCCAAATGGGACATGACGGAAACCCGGAATTAATGGTAAAAATGGCTTGCGGAACATTCCTTTTGCCGTCCCAGATAAAGCACCAAGGCTCTTACCATGGAAAGCACGAGTTGTAGAAATGAAAGTTGTTCGTTCACTATACATTTTTGCTAGTTTTAATGCTGCCTCTACACTTTCTGTTCCACTATTTGTGAAGAAGGCATATTTCAAATCACCAGGTGTAATATCCGCTAAAATCTTTGCAAGAATCGCTCGAAGTGGATCTAGTAAATCTTGACTGTGTAATGCTTGACGCTTTAGTTGATCTGTCACAGCTTTTACTACTTTCGGATTACGGTGACCAACATTGTAAATTCCGAATCCACCTAAACAGTCAATGTATTTTTTACCATTAATATCCATGAAACAAGATCCTTCATCAGACCATTCTACTGCCGCAAATTGTCCATCCTTTGTTACTGTTTTTCTATATGCTAGAAAACCAGGATTCACATGCTCTCTAAATCCATCTACTGTTTCTTTTTGAATCCAGTTTGCTTCTTCTTCAGAAACTTTTTCTTTTTCAATTAACTGTAGTACTTTCGTAATATACTCATTTACATTTGAACCTTTTACATCTTGTTCATTCAATTTATTTTCCACGTTCGTTCCCATTTATTTCACTCCTATATTCTTTTTATTTGCAAACCAACCAATAGGTTCTACTTCTAGATTTATATTAATCTGCTTAATTTCTTGAAATTCCTCTAAACCAAACGTTCCTAGACTACGACCTATACCACTTTGCTTATATCCACCCCAAGGTGCTTCATTGTATGTTGGATGATAGCTGTTAATCCACGTAATTCCTGCGCGAAGCTTGCGAATTACACGCATTGCTTTCGCACCATCAACTGTAAATACCCCTCCAGCTAAGCCATAATCTGTACCATTTGCTAACTCAATTGCTTCTTGTTCATTTTTAAACTTTTGAATTACTACAACAGGACCGAAAATTTCTTCCTGTACAATGCGCATATCGGGTTTTACATTGACAAAGACCGTTGGTTCAATAAAGAAACCCTCACCTTTTCCATCTGTCAGTATTCGCTTACCTCCACAAGCAATGTCTGCGCCTTCGTCTTTCCCAATTTCAATGTAGCGTAATACTTTTTCCATATGTTCTTGACTTACAAGTGGTCCCATTTCTGATTCAGGATTATCACCAGGCCCAACGTTAATTTGCTGCGCTCGCTCCACAAAACTATTAATAAATTTATCGTAAACGCTTTCTTCAACAAGGATTCTCGATCCTGCTGAACATACTTGTCCGCTACCTGCATAAATACCAAATAGTGCATAATCAATAGCTGTTTCAAAATCTGCATCTGCAAAAATAATATTCGGTGATTTGCCTCCAAGTTCTAGCGAAATCTTTTTCATATTATCTGCTGCCGTTCTCATAATGTGCTTGCCTGTTTTTGTTCCACCTGTAAAGGAAATCATATCCACCTTACTACTCGCTGCAATTTCATTCCCTACTATTGGACCGGCCCCCATTACCATATTAGCAACACCTTTTGGTAGCCCTATTTTTTCAAGGATTTCGAATAGCTTTGTCGCAGTAATTGGTGTCACTTCAGAAGGTTTAAACACAATTGTATTTCCAGCTGCTAAAGCAGGTGCAATTTTCCATACACTCATCAATAGCGGATAATTCCATGGAACAATTAATCCACAAACACCAACTGGCTCTCTTACAACCATTGCTTGCATTGGATCGGCTACATGATATGTTTGCCCATCTGGCTTTGTAATCAATCCAGCATAATAGCGAAAACAAGCCGCTGCATCTCCAATATCTCCTTCTGCCTCACGGTATGTTTTTCCATTATCCATTGTTTCAAGATACACTAACTCTTCCATATTTTTATCAATTTCATCTGCTATTTTAAATAAATATGATGCCCTTTCAGCAGTGGATGTTTCTGACCAAATTCCACTATCGAAAGTCGCTCTTGCCACTTCGATCGCGTATTTTGTATCCTCAATTGTTCCCTCAGGTGCATATGCTATACCCTTGCCATTCGCAGGGTTAATTATTGTTCTTTTTTCTTGATTACTAGACTCTCTCCATTCACCGTTTACATACATTTTTAAATCTAGCACTATATTGAATCCTCCTTTATTGATCGTTTATATATTTATAAGCAAGTTTCATGCCAACATTTAAAGCACAAAGGAATCCTATAAAAACTAACTATATTCTTACGTGTAATAAAAAAGAAGTATGCGTTGTTGCATACACTATTCCACTTTGCATAAAACAAAACATAGATCAGTACCATTACCATCTTTCATTTTGCTGAAATGTGAGATGATAGTACTTGCCAACCACGAATAGCGGAAAACTCGCTAAACTAACAAAAAAGGAGAAGTCTATGTGACCTTCTCCTTTTTTAGGAATACGAGATTATATCAGTTGGCATTCCTTTTTCACTGACAATCCTTTGATATTTTCGACTCACTGAAGATTGGCTAATGCCAAGAGCTTTTGCTGCCTTAGTCGTTGTTTTATACTGCTTCATTGCAAGTAAAATCAATTGTTCTTCTACAGAATGTAGTGCTTCTTGTAACGGTAATACTCTCGTAATAACTGGTTTTGATTTTTTAAAGTCATAACCGGGGGTTAAAAACTTACTAACAAACTCAGCTTCAATTACTGGATCGTCTGCTGATACTACTAAACGTTCAATCATATTTTGTAATTCACGTACATTTCCTGGCCATGAATAAAACTCTAGTAAGTTAAGTGCATCCGGAGTTAAATGATAGTTTTTATTATATTTTTCATTTAACTGTTGTAAAAAATGAAAAGCGAGTACTGGGACATCTTCCATTCGCTCTCGTAGAGGAGGCACTTGCAATGGAATTACATTTAAACGATAAAATAAATCTTCACGGAACGTTCCTGCCTCTACCATCTTTTCCAGACTTTTATTTGTAGCGGCAATAATTTGTACATTTATTTTCGTAGGTATTGTACTTCCAATAGGAATTACTTCTTGTTCCTGCAGGACCCTAAGCAATTTCACCTGCAAATGTAGAGGCATTTCTCCAATTTCATCTAAAAATAAAATACCTTGATCAGCTCGCTTGAAATATCCTTCTTTTCCATTTTTATCTGCTCCTGTAAAAGCACCTTTCGTATAACCAAATAGTTCACTTTCTAACAAAGTTTCTGGAATTGCACCACAATTTAATTTTAAAAATGGCTTTGCAGATCGCTTTCCAAGTTGATGAATTGCTTGAGCAATTACTTCCTTCCCGACGCCCGATTCTCCGGAAATAAGAACATTGGAAGAGAAATCTGCTATTTTTTTAGCTTGGTTTATAATTTGCTCCATTTTCGGACTACAGTAAATAAGTTTCTTAAGAAAACGATCTTTATTTTTAAAATCATCTAATTCCTTCTTATATTGCTCTGATATTCTCTTTATTTCATGTAATTCCGTCTTTAATCTCGTAGCTTCTGTAATATCCCTTGAAGCAATAATAATACGATGAAGCTCTCCGCTTTCATCAAATACAGGATTTCCAACCGCCAATATTTTTCTTCCACTTTTTGTTTCTTGTACAACTGATACCTTTTTTTGTTGCTCCAATACTAATCGCGTAACAGATGGACTAAATAACCCTTTCTGTTCTAAGTCTAAAAGGTTTTTACCTAAAAGATCCTTCAAATTACTCCCCCAAAAATCATTAATAACGGTTTCACTGTAACGAATTAATTCCCCTTTATGATTAACAACTAATATTTCATCATAAATACTAGACAAAATTGCATGCAAATCTTTGTTTAAATCCTTTATATATTCAATTTCCATTGCCATGTCCTCAACCATCGGCAAATCTTGTACGATAATAACCATTCCTTCAATATTTCCATCAAAGTTTGGAATGGGACTGTAGTCAACTAATACACCCATCTCATTTGTGATTTGTAATTGATTCAAAATTGTCTTTCCCGTTGCAAATACGTTATTAATATGTCCTTCGTTAAAAATTTGTTCTGCTGGTACATTCATTACTCTTTCAGGTGTAGATTTAATCATCTTCAAACCAGATTCATTGCAATTTACAATTTTCTTTTCACGATCCACTACAAAAATCCCCATTGGAATAGACGTTAAAATAATTTTTAATATATCAACACTCTGATTTTCTTGTTTAAATAGTTCTGCAAAAACATCTTCTCTTCTTATATATCCTATTAACTCATCCATTTCATTTTTCACTATCGCAATCGGCGCTCCAATAATTTGAAACAGAGCTGTTAAAGAAATATTTTTACTAAGATAACATATTGTATCTAGCGAAACTGCATTTGCAAGCAATGCCTTGGAATGTAAGTCCTTACTGTTTGATAGCAGATCCTTGACATGAACGTATGCAAATAATTTCTCTCCCCTTTTTAAAAATAGAAAAGGTTCTTTTATATTTTCAACGTCTATATTCCATTCCTTTTCGGATTGATCGATAGGTAGAGAAACAATAGGTCTAATTTTATTACGAGCAATGGAAAACATTCTGCTATTCCTCCTTTGGGCTACTTAATTTGTATTGTATCATTAAATGCAGATTTTTTTAATTAATCTGAAAATAAAACATTCTTTCCTTTACTTAATAAAAAAAGGAAGATGAGCACCTCCATCTTCCTCATTGTTCTATCATTAATCACTACCACTAACGAAAAGGTCTTCTTGAATATAAGCTAATACCATACCTGGAATTACTTTATCTCCTGCCTCTACTTCTAAAGAGTGAACTTCTCCGCTACATCCCATCTTAATTACTTCCAGTTTACCATTCATATCTTTAATCGAAAATAATGGCTCCCATTCATAAACTCGAGAATCCTTAACAATAGAAACTTTTTCAATTGTTCCATAGCATGGACTCGTAATAATATCATAGTACATAATCAATCATCCCCTTCTTTTATTCTATTAATATTGCTCTTCTAACCTTTGTGACTGAAGAATCATATAAAAAAAGCTTTGAAACTCTTCTATGTCTTCAATCTCAATTCCTAACCTCGGTGCCCAATATTGTTCCTCTACAATATCTTCTTGACTTAACAAAATCATTCTCCCATTTTGAATAGAGGTAACCATTGCTTTTCCAAGAAACTGTTGTGAATACGTAACAGCTATATCGTAACGATGACTTTTCGACAAAACACAATAATAACCGATTGGTTGTCTCTCCACTTCTTCTAATAAAATATCCAGTTTCATTTGAGCCCTCCTTTAGGTTAAAAATGCAACCAACCTCTTAGGCGCGATGCTTCTACAATCTTACGAACTCCTTCAATATAAGCAGCAATTTTCATATTTACTCCAAAGTGTTTTGAAGTGTCAAGTACGTTAGAAAAACTAGATGTAATTTTCTCTTTTAAACATTGATCAACATATTGCTCTGTCCAATAATATCCTTGATTATTTTGACACCATTCAAAATAAGAAACAATAACCCCACCCGAGTTTGCTAAAATATCTGGAACAACCAAAACTCCCTTTTCTTCTAACATCGTTATCGCCTCTTTTGTTGTTGGACCATTTGCAGCCTCAATGATAATCTTACATCCAAGCTTTCCTGCATTATGTTTCGTAATGACTCCCCCAATTGCCGCTGGAATGAGTACATCACATTCTTTTTCTAACAACTCCTGATTAGAAATTGTTTTACTAAAAAGATTCGATACTACACCGAAAGAATCTCTGTTTTCTAATAAATAAGGAACATCTAAGCCGTCTGGATTATAAATTCCTCCTATAGCATCTGATACCCCAACTACTTTCACACCAATATCATATAAATATTTCGCCAAATACCCTCCAACATTCCCAAATCCTTGAATAATAACTCTCATATTTTGTAGTGGAATTTGTTTTAACTCACTTACTAACTGAAGCGTATACAATACACCTTTAGAAGTTGCTGTTTCCCGTCCTTGTGATCCTCCTAGCATTAATGGCTTCCCGGTTATAAAGCCTGGAGAGTCAAACTCCCTAATATGGTCATATTCATCTAGCATCCAAGCCATAATTTGCGCATTTGTGTACATATCAGGAGCCGGAATATCTTTCGTCGGTCCCACAATTTGACTTACTGCCCTTACATACCCACGACTCAATAACTCTAATTCTCTAAAACTCATCTCCTGTGGATTACAAATAATCCCGCCCTTTGCGCCTCCATATGGCAGTCCTGTCACTCCACATTTCAAGCTCATCCAGCCAGCAAGTGCTTTTACTTCTTCTGCCGTAACATCTGGATGGAATCTAATACCACCTTTCGTTGGCCCAGCTGCGTCATTATGCTGAGCACGATACCCTTGAAATACCTTTGTTGTTCCATCATCCATACGAACAGGAATACTTACTTCTAAAAAACGCATTGGTTTTTTCAGAAATTCAAATACTTCGTCTGGATAATGTAAAAAATGAAGCGCCTCTTTTAATATAGCTTGAAATTCCTCTAAAGGATCTTCAACCTCACCTGTATGTTTTTCTGACTGAATCGGCACGATAACACCCCGCTTTTTATTTTTACTAATTATACAAAGCAATAATCGTGCCAAGTGAAAATGCTACGGTAATCATATTGTGTCACCCTCCTACTTATGACGCTTTGAATGACTTATGCAATACTGCATGATTATTAAATATAAAAAGCAAAAGACATCGGGATTTATCCGATGTCTTTTGCTTTTTACATTTCCTGCACTTCTTCAAAATGCATTTGCGGAGGAGCTAAGCGGAACATATTTGTAATATATAAAAGGTATCCCATTCCAATAGCAGCCCAGCAAATACCGAGAATAAGTGAATGAACATTGAGATTAAACCATAGTACTGCTACAGTACCAGCACCTAAAATAGGCATCACTAAAAAATTTAAACAGTCTTTTATCGTTTTATATCTTTTTTTCTTAATTACATAGTAGGAAATTACAGATAAATTAACAAATGTAAATGCAATAAGCGCTCCAAAATTAATAAGTGATGCTGCCGTTTCTAAATCAATGAATATCGCAGAGAGTGAAATAACTCCTACAATAATAATGTTATATACTGGCGTTCGCCAACGAGGATGAATGTATCCGAATATTTTTTTCGGAATGACATTATCTCGACCCATTACGTACAATAATCTAGACACACTT
The DNA here is from genome assembly GCF_016483605.1 of Bacillus cereus group sp. N11. Classification (NCBI taxonomy): domain Bacteria; kingdom Bacillati; phylum Bacillota; class Bacilli; order Caryophanales; family Bacillaceae; genus Bacillus; species Bacillus cereus group sp. N11. The sequence goes on along the minus strand of NZ_JAEHBN010000007.1, from coordinate 267,215 downwards.
GTATGAGAAGCTAAACCAGACGCGAGTGTCCCCATAAGCGTTCCTACTAAAAAGAAAGCTTGAAATAGTTTTCCACCAACATATAGCGCAATTTCTGGAGACGCTGATTCTTTATCTTTAAATACAGATGTATCTGGAAAGAAAGATTGTGTAAAATACGTAGTTGTAATGAATAAAACTCCACCGATTAAAGCAGTAAGAAAAATAGCCCGAGGTATTGTCTTCCTCGCGTTTGGTGTCTCTTCCGAAAATGTAGTTACTGCATCAAAACCTAAAAATGAAAAACAAAGAATTGTTGCACCTGCAACTAACGGTGATATTTGTATATCTGATTGAAAAAACGGCTGAATGGAAAAAACTTCTCCTGTTCCCTCTCCCGCTAATAAACCTTTTATAACTAGAAAAACAAACACGGCCATTACTAGCACTTGAAATATTACTAAAAACGTATTGAAGTTAGCAGTAACATTTACGCTAATAACATTTATAAGTGTAATCAGTAGAATAAAACCAATGACCCATATCCAATTAGGAACACTTGGAAAAAATGCTGACAAATAAATTCTCGTTAATAGTGCGTTCACCATCGGCAAAAACAAATAATCCAATAATGCGGACCATCCAACAAGAAACCCAAGTCTTGCACTAATTGTTTTCTGTGTATACGTATAAGCTGATCCTGCGGTAGGAAAAACCTTTACCATTTTGCCGTAGCTTGCAGCGGTAAACAACATCCCTGCTAACGCAATCAAATAAGCTCCTGGAACATGTCCACCCGTTTTTTCCGAAACGATTCCAAACGTATCAAATCCAACCATCGGCGTCATATACCCGACCCCTAGCATAACAATTGACCAAAGTCCTAATGAACGTTTTAAACCAACTACTTTTCCCACCTATCATTCCCCCTACTTTCTCTATCTCATTTTCATTTGAAAATTGACAGCAAAAAGGAAACGCTTTCAAATAACTGTATACATCACACCAACTATTACAGTTCCCTTTTGTTTTTAAATATCATGCAATTTTCGAGCCAAAATGTATGTAATTAAAAAATTCAATTCGAAAGAAAACATATAGGTGGAATGAGGCCTCACTTCTTCTCATTTTTTATTCATTTTGACATAAGTTATTCAATCTCTCATACTGCTAAATATAAAAAATAAAACTTTAATTCGTGTTTTTTATTTTCACTCCCTTACAAATTTGGCTTTTATGAGATAGGAATATTTCCATGAAATAATAACATTATGTAAACTATCCATAGAAAAAAGCTGTCTTTTCTATAAAGACAGCTTTTTCTATGACACGATATTAAAAATTGAATGCGAAGTCATCGTCAGATAACTTTTCAACGTTCGTTGCTTTTACGTAACCATTTCCTTTTACAGAGAAGAAATCATGGTTTTTCGTATCTGTACGTAGACCATTTAAAACGATTGGGTTAATTTCTTCTTCTTCAAACTTCGGCTCAAGTCCTAAATTCATAAGTCCTTTATTCGCATTGTAGCGAACGAAACGATTTACATCATCTACAAGACCGATAGAAGTGTAAATTTCTTCTGTGTATGCCATTTCAATTTCATATAGTTCCATTAATAACTCTTGCGTTTCTTTTTGCACTTCTTGTTGATCTTCTGCAGAAAGCTCTGCGAAAAGTTGTTGTGCTAAAATACCGACGAATACGCCGTGAATGGACTCATCACGAATGATTAGGTTAATAATTTCACCACTTGCCGTCAATTTACCTTGACCTGCTAAGTAAAGTGGATAGAAGAATCCACTATAGAATAAGTAACTTTCTAAGAACACACTTGCTACCATTGCCATGTATAACTCTTTTTTCGTTACTTGAGGCTTTAATAAACGACGATAGTAACGAGTAATAATACCAGCCTTTTTCTCAAGTAATGGATGATTGTCTACCCATTCAAAAATATCATCAATTTCTTCTTCCGTAGCTAACGTTGTAAAAATATGACTGTAACTCTTCGCATGTACTTCTTCCATAGCTCCCATGAAAGCTAATACACTTTTTGCTTGTAAATTTTCAAGATGAACAAGTACAAGTGGCATCCCTTCGCCACCTTGTTTCGTATCTAAAAGTGTTAAACCACCTAATACACGCTTATAAGCAATTTGCTCTTCTTTTGATAATTGTGCCCAAGTATTTTTGTCAGAAGACACCGCGATTTCTTCTTCTGTCCAAAACTGAGCGATGTTTTGCTTCCAAAACATTAAACTAAAATCGTCTTCCTTTTTGTTCCAGTTTACCGCACGCATTCAATCGCCCCTTCTCTAAATAAACATGAAAAATTGATAACTAAGCATGAGCAGGGTTCAGAAAACCCTGCTCATAATGTCTCACTTTTTTATATTAAACGGTACAAGCTACGCACTCTTCCACGCTTAATTTACGTGTTCTCGTATAATACAGACTCTTTAAGCCTTTTTTATGTGCATAGATGTAGTAACGTGCTAACTCACGTGTTGAAATATCACTATTAACGTAAAGAATTGTACTAATTCCTTGGTCAATATGCTCTTGAATTTCTGCAATTAAATCAATTAATTTAAACTGATTCATATCGTAAGAAGATTTATAGTACCAGAACGTATCTTTTGATAAATACGGCATTGGATAATATGTTGTCGCATTCGCATACGTTCTTGATTCGATTTGACTTACGATCGGCATTACGCTTGAAGTTGCATTTTGAACGTAACTGATAGATTGTGTTGGAGCGATAGCAAGACGGTATGAATTATATAATCCATTCTTCTGCACTTGCTCTTTTAAACTTGTCCAATCTTCTTTTGTTGGAATATGAATTCCTTCAAATAGTTGCTGAACTTTTTCAGTTACTGGGCTGTAATCTGTCGTTTCATACTTCTCAAAGTATGTGCCGTTCGCATAATCAGACTTATCGAAGTCTTTAAATGTTTCGCCTTTTTCTTTAGCGATTTCCATACTTTTCTCAATAGAGTAGTAATTTAACATCATAAAGAATGTACGAGCGAACTCTTTCGCTTCTGCACTTTCATAACCGATTTTATTTTTTGCTAAATATCCATGTAAGTTCATTGCTCCAAGTCCAACTGAATGAAGCTCATCATTTGCTTTTTTCACAGTTGGTGCATTCGGAATGATTGTCATATCAGAAACAGCTGTTAAAGCTTCCATTCCTGCATGAACTGCTTCACGAATTTCTTTATTTTCCATTACATTTACGATATTTAGTGATCCTAAGTTACAGTTAATATCGCGGCGGATAATGTCATCTGTACCGTAATCATTTATTTCAGAAGTTTCTTGTAGCTGGAAGATTTCTGTCTCGAATGTTCAACCGAGTTCGCTACTCCTCAGTCCGTTGCTCATGCAACTGCTGTATGTCACCATACAGGACAGACTATATCATCACCTACAGCATTACCTGATTAGGTGCTCCGCTTTTCGAACGCCAATCACTTGCGCTCTACTCCCATAAGGGATAGTCGTTAGGCTTTTACTTATCTTAATCTTTCAGAAAGTCTCTTATTACTTTATGTTGTCCAATCACTCTGCTATACAAAATAATAAGATACATTCTGAACTTTTCTATTTTCATTCTAAGATAAGATTTAGCACGGTAGGTTACCTCAAACTTGAGGCTTTCCCCGTTTAACGGAGTTTTCGACTAGCATTTCTACTAGAAGGTGCTACATATTTAACACAAGTTCGACATCTTCACAGTTCCAATATCCTTCAGTGGATGCTGATTATTTGCATTTGATTTAAACATTAAGTATGGATAACCAGACTCAAGCTGAATCATTGCGATTTTAATAAGCATATCACGTGCACTAATATCTAGCGGCTTCTTCTTCACTTTCGGATTGCTCATTAATTCATCGTACATTTCATCAATGTCAATATCATCTAAATGCTTGCCATATTCTTTAAACACCGTATAAGGCGCGAAAACATGGAAAGGTTCGTTTTTCTCAGCAAGCTCAAAGAACTTACTTGGAACGATAATTCCGATTGATAGAGACTGAATACGGCTCTTCTCGTCGGCATTTATTTTCTTTGTATCAAGGAATTCGATAATATCCCAATGGAAGATGTTTAAGTATACTGCACCAGCACCTTTTCGTTGGCCAAGTTGATTCGCATATGAAAACGAATCTTCAAGCAATTTCATAACAGGTACTACACCACTTGCAGCGTTATCAATACCTTTAATTTGCTCACCACGTGCACGTAGCTTAGATAAGTTTAAAGCTACTCCCCCGCCAATTTTTGATAATTGCATTGCAGTATTAATGTTAAAGCCGATTGAATTTAAGCTATCGTCCATCTCTAACAAGAAACAAGACACCATTTCTCCTCTTCTGCTTCTTCCCGCATTTAAAAAGGTTGGTGTCGCTGGTTGGTAGTTTTGTTTTACAATCATGCTTGCGAATTGTTTTGCCTTCGCAACATCACCGCGTCCTAAGTATAATGACACAATTGCTACACGATCTTCATAGCTTTCTAAGTATTGTTTTTGATCATTCGTTTTTAACGCATAATCTTTGTAGAACTTAGATGCTGCCATATAAGATTGGAATTCGAAGTTTTCACCATAAGCGATGTTATATACTTCTTCTGCTTCCTCCAAGCTATACTCGTCCAGAACGTTGTAATAGTAATCATGTTCTTTCATATACTCCATTCGCTCTGCCACGCTATTAAAAGGAACGGTATTCTCTCTAGCTTCTTCCATAAAGACTTCTAATGCCTCTTTATCTTTATGAAGCTGATAAAAACCGTCCTGCATTTGCGTGATTTCATTATTCAGTTCAATGTGTCGCAATCTCCCGCACCCTTTCCTTAAAATATTCTACATCGTTATTTGTTCCTGATAACTCAAATTTTGATACAATAGGCACTTCATATTTAGCAGAAATTTTGTCAGCACTTGCACCGAACATGTCTCCCCAGTTACGATTGCCGCTTGCAGATACGCCTTTTAATTTGTCATTATTGCGCTCTAAAAATTCTAAAACACGTTCTGGTACATTGCCAAAACCTGTTGTATACGTAATAAGAATAAAGTCTTCATCTATTACTAGATCTTCACCAATTTGAACGGCCGGCATATTTAATTTGTGAATGAAACGCTTCACGTTTCCTGTCATAGAATCATATGCAACTAACATTTCCGACCCTCCCTCTCCAATCTATACTCTTTGTATGTCGTTTCTTGATTTCTCTATATATTGTATTACGTTTCAAAACAAGACACAAGATATATGTATAAATTCTTTCTTTTTTTAACTTTTACTTTTCGACAAGACCGCCGATTTTTTTCAATACAATGACTATGAAACAACATTCTAAAACTCATGTCAATAAAGTGCTTTTCAAAAAAGTTGTCAACGAATTTAACCTCATTTTAAAAAAAGTTAACAATATATTTTGTCATAAAACGGCAAATGCTGGAGGAATATATTTCTCCAGCATCACGCAAAAAAGAACAGACATGAAACGATAATCTGTTCTAACAAACGATTACATTTATCAATTTTACTTTATTAAATATTATACATATACTTTCGTTGCTCGTTACATAATAAAAGATAACTATTATAGAAAAAGATTATTATTATGGCGTTTCAATTTATGTATGAAAAGTTTATTCAGAGTGCTCAATACGCAAAATATCTTTTACAAATATGTGATGCGGATTCTCATCTTTATCAAGCATTGTACATACAGGAGCTTCTTCATCAAAGTATACGATCATTCCTTCTACGTACTCATATGTCTGTTGAACTTGTACAGTTACTTTAATTTCTGCCGCTTGCTCATGCGCCCTTTTTATTTTCTGAAGCATTTTTGTTGAACATTTTCGTTTCTCTGGATACATAACCATTCCCATACATCTATTTCCGGCTCTATCTTTCCACATATAATCCCAATGCGGTAAAATGCCTTGTTTAAAATCGCCCATAATTCTCCTCCCCTTTATCTTCTATTTATGAACGTGGCGTTTTTGAATATGTATAAATTACCTGTCCGCCGCGTTGTGCGTTCCCAATAATATGTTTAAAATCTTCTCGACTTACTACAACTTTCCTAAACGTATAAAATACATCTTTCGTTACAACATACTCCTTTATCTCACCATTTTTCAGCTGATCCAAAATTGTATTTGCTAATTGTTCATCCATGTATTTCACCTCTATGCAATATTTTATTTTATCGTATCTTTTATCGGTCAACAACTGTAAATTTTTCCTGTTGCTATGCCTTCATTTCATTTTCATTATTTTACAAGCAGTATTGCTTTATTATATGTCCACTAAATATCATATACTAACATAGCTACTTCTCTATATCAAACATTTTGGCATTCAATCATACAAAGTTCCATACCACTATGTTACAATATATAAATAGAACTAGGAGGGATACTATGATTCGGAAAGCAACAAAGACAGATGCAAAGGCAATATCTCCTTTATTGTATAATGCTCTGCATGAAATTGCTGAAAAAATCACTGGTAGCACAGTTGAAGCAAATGTATTACTAGGACTTGAAAAATGGTTCGTAAAAGAAAATAATCGATTGAGCTATGAAAACTGTTTAGTGGCGGAACAAGATGGAAAGGTAGTTGGGGTTATTGTCGCTTATCACGGTAGTGACGTTGAACAACTTGATGCACCAATCATACGCCACTTAAGAGAACTACATGAAGATGAATCCATTACGTTAGAAAAAGAAGCTGAACTTGATGAGTATTATATTGACACGTTGTCAGTTTCAAATATGTACGGCGGACGTGGCATTGGCTCTAAGTTAATCGATGCAGCTGAACTTCATGCAGCTGAAACAGGTTATGAAAAAATTGCCTTACTTGTTAATTTAGAAAACAAGCGTGCTTTTTCACTGTATGAAAAACTAGGTTACAACAAAGATAAAACCGTAATGCTCGTTGGCGAACCTTATGCTCATCTAATAAAACCATTACGTACATTGGTTTCTATATCTTAAAAAAAAAGCACACGATTTTATATAAAATCGTGTGCTTTTAAGTTAATTTTGTATTTAATACACTTCCACTCATCGCCTCATGGAACGTATACTTTGTATATCCCCACGGCTTCCGATGAAAAATAGGAGGTCCAGACCATCCCATCGCCCTCAGTTCCGCACCAATCATGGCATTAAAATAGCTATGTCCTACTATCGCGATTTTCCCGTGCACCATTGCATAATGATGTAACATGTTAGCAGCTTCTTTTGCCCTTCCCCTTGCTTCCTTATACGACTCAACATCTTTATGATACCCAACCATCCATAAAACACGTCCAATAAAAAACCAAGTCCCCGGCTTACATTTAAACCATTCTGGTGCAAAAAAACTCGACGGTACTTCTACTTCCCTAAAAAGAGAATTTTGCACAAAGGACAAAGAATTCATTAATTCCGCTGCTGACTGTACAGCACGTCTTTGATCACTCGATACAATTAAATTTGCCGATTCTACTGCCTCAATTGTTTCAATCGGTATGTTACATTCCCTACTCATACTATCTACATCATATCTCTTCAGCCATTCATGAAATGAAGTAATTGTCATCGGTTCTATAGTACTATTCAAGCGACCATGACGAATAAAAGATATCCACATTCTTTTCACTCTCCATTCATCACTTACGAACTATATTATGTACTATTTCTTACATTCATCATAACATGCTGAAAATAAAAGTTACATATTGTTACATATCTCCGCCACTACTATGAGTAACTGAAGCATCTATTCCATCAAAATATGTATTCGTTTCATGTTGACGAATTTTCTTCAACTGTGTATAAGAAAATAAATATAAGAACAAAGCTATAAAGATCCCCATAATTTCAAACATTATTTTACCGCTCCTATTTCCCCATATTAAACAGACCGACATCCATTTTCATTATAAAGATATAAACACTTTTTCTCCAGCATCATATGAAATATGGATATTATCTTACAAAATATGAATATTTTTCGACTTTTTCCTTTGAAAACATTTACAAAACAGGAAACATAGTTCAAAATAAAGGAAAATAAAAAATCCCAAATTATTCTTTTTTGGAAAAACTGTAACAAGGAGAGTTGCTTATGCAGATCGCAGAAACTGGAGATATCATCGAATTTAAAGGTGGAATGCAAGGCCGTGTTCAAAAGGTAAATCAAAACTCTGTTATTGTTGATATAACAATTATGGAGAATTTTAGAGAACTAGATATGGAACCTCTTACAGTTGTAAGTCATAAAAACTATACTGTCATTAATCAAAATGCATAATATAATAGAAAGAAAAGTCCTGTATACTATACAGGACTTTTCTTTCTATTAACGATTATCAATCGTTTCCGGATATAGATCGTGGTTCATCATACGGTAATCTGCCATTTGTTCATACTTCGTTCCTGGTCGACCGTAGTTGCAATATGGATCAATTGAAATACCACCACGTGGTGTGAATTTGCCCCATACTTCAATGTAACGCGGATCCATTAATTTAATTAAATCATTCATAATTACATTCATACAATCTTCGTGGAAGTCACCGTGATTGCGGAAGCTAAATAAATATAACTTTAAAGATTTACTCTCTACCATTCTTTGTTCAGGAATGTAGCTAATATAAATTGTTGCAAAGTCTGGTTGTCCTGTTTTCGGACATAAGCTTGTAAATTCAGGACAATTGAATTTTACAAAGTAATCACGGTTTGAATGGTTATTATCAAATACCTCTAAAATTTCTGGGCTATATTCAAATAAATATTTTGTATTTTGATTTCCTAATAATGTTACATCTTTTAAATCTTCATCTAATCTTCCTGCCATTTTAAACATCCCTTCTCTTTATACGCCTCGTTTATTTCCCCATACTAACGCATGAAGCTGCGGCAATACTTTCGCATCATTCATTTTTTTACAATTAACAGCTTTTTCAATAAGCCACTCATACTTATCTAATAATTTTTTAATAAGCATTGCATCATCCACTGTTTTCGTATCATCGTTCCCTACTTGTAAGAAAAATGGTACAGATGGATAACGTTCGTGCATCTTAACTGCATATTCAAAGTCGCGATCATCGAATACTACTACTTTTAAACTAATATCTTTTCCTGCTAGTTTCTGAATTACAGCATCTAACTTTTGATAATCTGTTTTCATTCCCGAACTTGGTGGTTTTGGCGAAATGGTTATCTCATCAATTTGAAGTAACCAATCTTGCCATTTACTCCCTTGTGTTTCTATCGCCGTTCGCATCCCATTCTCTTTTAATATAGAAAGAAGCGACTCAATATTTTTCAATAAAACAGGATTCCCACCCGAAATCGTAACATGAGAGAAATTTTCTCCTCCAATTTCAACAAGCTCATTCCAAATGTCTTCCGCTGGCATTTGTCTAATTTGATCTTTTGCCGATCCATCCCATGTAAAAGCAGAATCACACCAAGAACAGCTATAGTCACAGCCAGCAGTTCGAATAAACATAGTCTTTTGCCCGACAACCATGCCTTCTCCTTGAATAGTCGGACCGAATATTTCTAAGACAGGGATTTTACTCATCGAGCATCCACTCCCGTCTTACTTCCGCATAACTAGTTGGCGTCTCAAATAGGCGAACAAATTCAACACGAGCTCCTTTATATTCATTCACACGATTATCTTTCGTTAATGCTTCTGCCATCTTTTCATAAATCCAAACGACCATATTCTCAGCAGTCGTATTCATCGCTGGTAATGTTTCGTTTAAATAACGATGATCTAAATATATTTCAATTTCGTTTTTCCAAATTTCTTTTATATCTCCAAAGTCAATTGCAAGTCCTATTTCATTTACATATCCACTAATCCCAAATACAACTTTATATGTGTGACCATGTAAGTTTTTACATTTCCCTTCATAACAGTGTAAATGGTGTGCTGCATCAAATGTAAATTCCTTGCTGACCATTACTCTTTTATTATGATATTTGAGTTGTTTACGTTGAATATCCTTGTCCATTTTTTGCAAATTTTCTACGATGCGAAATCCAAAGAAATTATCCATTAGTTGTTCGCTCCTTCGCGTTCTTGTAAGTACGTATCTAATCCTGCTTTACGAAGTTGACATGCTGGACATTCACCGCAACCATCACCAATGATTCCGTTATAACATGTTAATGTTTTTTCTCTAACAAACTCGAATGCGCCAAGTTCATCAGATAATTTCCACGTGTCTGCTTTATCAATCCACATAAGTGGTGTATGAATGACAAATGGATAATCCATAGATAAATTTAATGTAACGTTTAACGATTTCACAAACACGTCACGGCAATCTGGGTAACCACTAAAATCAGTTTCACATACACCCGTTACAATATGACGTGCCTCAACTTGTTTTGCTAATACAGCAGCAAATGATAAGAATAGTAAATTTCGTCCATCTACAAATGTCGATGGCAATTCACCTTCTTCATGTGTAATCTCCATATCCGTTCTCGTTAACGCATTTGGAGCAAGTTGATTTAATAGACTCATATCTAGTACCGTATGTTTAATTCCTAGCTCTTTCGCAATTTCCACTGCACAATCAATTTCTAATTTATGACGTTGATTGTAATTAAACGTTACAGCTTCTACTTCTGCAAACTGCTCTATTGCCCAAAATAAACATGTTGTACTATCTTGTCCACCACTAAAAACAACAACTGCTTTTTCTTTTTTCATTTCACTCATTCTCCTTCTCTACTACGAATAAGAAGAAAGAACGTTCTTGAACTGTCACAATAAAAAAACAAAACAATACCTAAGGATATTGTTGTTTCCATAGTTTTTTATAGAGGGAGTTCGCGAACCTCTCCCATGCGATGCATGGAATTTCTTCTTTCATTGACAAAACATATTGTAACATATTGTATACTACCAGAAAAAATTTCTGATTTTTCCGCTATTTTATATTCCATTTCTTTCATTTTATAGTATGATTAGTTTACTATTCGGAGAGAGGAGGCATCCCACTGAAACACTTTATTATTTACCTCTTTTTAAATATTTTATCTATTCTCGTTACAATGCTTATTTATCACTTATTTTGGAATCAAAAAGGGAAACGGTCTCCTAAATTAAATTCAGCTATATTTATTGTGCTGTGTTGCCTCGCTACAATACTATGTATCACTTTTGCAGCAAAAACAAATAATGGTTTTCAATTTGATATGCGTCATATCGTATTAATTGTCGGTACATTGACAGGAGGACCTATTGCTGGTGGTTCTATTTTAGCTGTATTAAACATATATCGCTTCTTATTAGGAGGAATAGGTGTTTTCCCATCCCTTATCGCTTCTATTGTTCTATTTATTGTTCTACTATTAACGTACAAATTTTTCAATCGAACTTCTAATCGTATAAAAATAGCACTTGCTATTATTTACAGTCTCACATATGGATTTAGCTGGATACCCTTCTTCCTTTCAGAAGTTACAAATAAGGTAGATTATATACCCCATATTATTGTGTATGAGTTATGTACGATGCTTGGTACGATCCTTATTTTATATTTACTACACATATTACAAACTCAGGTTCGTCTCCAAAATGAGCTTATGAACGCTGAGAAATTTCATTTAATTGGTGAAATGGCAGCTTCCATCTCGCACGAAATTCGCAATCCTTTAACTTCAACGAAAGGATTTTTACAACTATTGCAGTCTGATACATGTACCGAGCAAGAACGGAAATTATATATCGATATAGCCATTAATGGTATCGAGCAAGCAAATCATGTTCTCACAGACTATTTAACCTTTGCAAAACCGAGTATTGAAAAAGAACAAACACTACAACTCGAGGAAGAATTACTGCATGCACTATCTTTAATTACACCACTTGCCAATTTAACAAATGTCCGTACTCATTACATAAAGCAAAGTACTTCTTTCTTTATCGCTGGAGAGAAGCAAAAACTAAACCAATGCTTATTAAATATTTTAAAAAACTGCATTGAAGCTATGCCAAAAGGTGGCGATCTTTATTTCACATTAGTTCCTGATCATAAGCATATCCAGCTATATATAAAAGATACAGGAGTTGGCATGGATCAAGAGCAGGTGAAGCGCCTCGGTTCTCCTTTCTATTCAACGAAAGAAAAAGGGACTGGTCTTGGAATGATGGTTGTATTCAGTGTTGTTCAAGCTATGAATGGAAAAATTGATATTATAAGTGAAAAAGGAATCGGTACAACCTTCTTATTAACCTTTCCACTCATACAAAAAACGTGATGAAATAATCATCACGTTTTTTCTGTTCCTTCAACTAATTCAGCAAAAGCTTTCACTTTTCCATGTGGTTTTTGATTCTCTTTACGTGCTTTCCAAGCACGCTCTTCTTCTCTCTTTTTCTTGGACATACTTTTCAACTCCTTCTTTTCTTTCTCCATGTAGTATTCCAAAGTAAGAAAGAAAACTATGCATGTATCAAAAAAGAAGTGGTTTCCCACTTCTTCCACTTTATCGCTGCAAAATTGCGTATTTCGCCTCTTTTAACTGTGTAAGATGTCTTTGTTCATGTAAATCAAGAAATTGAACCCACTGATACAAATTCAAATCATTAAAAACAGGATGCTTTAATCCATTTTCAACTAATTCTTTTTCATCTATGATACTATGAAGCGCATGTAATAGTTCTTGTCGTGAATGTTCTAGCAATTGAATTCCTTGCTGTTTTTTCATTAAAGTTTCTGTTGGTTGCATTTGCTGAGGAGCTTCTCTTTTATGTGTGCGATCAAGCGTAAGTTGGAGGTCTTTAAATGGAGTCGCATTTCTTTCATTTTTGTGTAGAGCATATACAAGGGCAGATGTGACAGATTGTTCAACTAAATGTAAGTGATGTAAAATTTGAATAATACTCCATTTATCACGGCGTGGCTTTACATTCACTTCTGTATCATTTAACATTTCAATTTCTGATAATAGCGTGCTTCGGGTAGACTGCAATGAGTTCACCAAACTTTCTAAACTCACATCCATATTAGATTGAAGCATACTTCTTTCCCCCCTTTTTGTTGGTGAAAAGAGGTGCTCCTTCTTAGAAACACCTCTTTAGTATTCTGAATTTTCTTTTATTATCTCATCATTTCCCCATTATGTCGATGTTAAACATGTGAAAAAAAGCGCATGTTTTTTACAATTTTGTGTCGTCAATCGCATGTAGCCATGCTTCAATTTCTGTAATGACACTTTTCACACAACCTTCAGCAAATGGTGATGTTAAATTTGCCACTTCTACTAATTCCAAGAATGATTTACTTCCACCTTGTTGGCAAAGGTTCACATAATCTTCCCATGCCTCTTGTCTATTATCTCTTGCACGCTTCCAAAATTGCAGTGCACAAATTTGAGCTAACGTGTAGTCAATATAGTAGAACGGCGAGCTATAAATATGTCCCTGACGTTGCCAGAAGCCACCGCGCTCTAAATAATCATTATCTTCATAATCACGATGCGGTAAATATTTCTTCTCTATGTTACGCCATGCTGTCTTACGCTCTGCTGGTGATGCTTCTGGATTTTCATATACATAATGTTGGTATTCGTCGACAGATACACCATATGGTAAAAACAGAAGTGCTGAACTTAAGTGTGAGAAATAATATTTATCTGCATCTTCTTCAAAGAATAGTTTCATCCATGGCCATGTAAAGAATTCCATACTCATAGAATGAATCTCACACGCTTCATATGTTGGCCAATTATATTCTGGAATTTCAAATTTACGACTTTCATATACTTGGAAAGCATGACCAGCTTCATGTGTTAATACATCAATGTCACCAGATGTTCCATTGAAGTTTGAGAAAATAAATGGCGCTTTATAATTTTCGATATATGTACAATATCCGCCACCAGCTTTTCCTTTTTTCGCAACTAAGTCTAATAAATCATTATCTAACATGAAATTGAAAAATTCATCTGTTTCAGCTGATAACTCTTTATACATCGTTTTCCCATGATTAATAATCCAATCTGCATCTCCTTTTGGAGTTGGATTACCTGTAGCAAATTCAAAGTTTTCATCGTAATATGCTAGCTTTTCTACACCGATACGTGCTTTTTGTCTCTTTCTTAATTCCGTTGTAACTGGAACGATATAATCAAGTACTTGCTGACGATAATTCGCAACCATCTCCGCATTGTAATCTGTACGATACATTCTTGCATATCCTAGTTCAACAAAGTTTTTGAAACCTAAAGATTTCGCAATTTTCGTTCTTACTTTAACAAGCTCATCATAAATACGATCTAGTTCTTCCTCATTTCCAGCTAAAAATCCGTAGTATGCTTCACTTGCTGATTTACGTTCACTTCTTTCTTTTCCTTGCATAAATGGAATCAGTTGCGATAATGTTCTTTCTTCTCCTGCAAAGTCAATTTTTGCAGATGCTAACAACTGTGTATATTGTGAAGACAATTTATTCTCTAATTGTAAATCTTTTACGATTTCATCTGAATATGTTTTTAAATCACATTCTGCTAGAGCGAATAATTGCTTTCCGTAATAGGCTTCTAATTCTTCACGAAATGGAGAACTAATTAACGCCTTATAATATTTTGTTCCATATCCTTGTACAACTGGAGAGTATTCATCAAAGAAATCTTGCTCCTCCTTATAAAAAGCATCTGTCGTATCAACAGAATGACGAATGTAACAAAGATTCCCCATTGTACCAAAATCATTGCGAATTTCATTAATTGAATTGATAACTTGTTTTTGTTCTTCTACAGTTTTTGTATTATCAAATTTCTCTAAAGCAACAGTAAATTTCTCTTTTAATTCTTCAATATTTGGCCGTTTATATTCATAGTCTTTAAATGACATGAACGAGCCTCCTCTCCATTATGTATACCTTTACTATAATTCAATACTTCTTCCCAAATCCCCTCTTAGTTTTCAACAAAATTCGGCAGCTGCCATCTTACTTACTTATATGCAAAAAAGCCTTGGATTTTTTATCCAAAGCTCCTTTGGAACATAGTATCACTTTTCATACTTTCCAATTTTTTTCAACAAATCAAGTAATTCATCCTTTTCATCCTTCGTTAACATTTCAAAAGACTGATGTATAACTTGCTCATGCCCCGGAAAAATAGAAGCAATAAAACTCTCCCCAGACTCCGTTAATTGCGCATAAATAACACGTCTGTCATTCGGACATGGGATTCTCTTTACTAATCCCTTTTTTTCCAGCTTATCTACAACATATGTAATGCTGCCACTAGCTATTAAAATGCGCTCACCAATTTGCTGAAGTGGTTGACCACCTTTATGATATAGCAGCTCTAATACAGCAAATTCAGTTGGATTTAACCCGTTACTTTGTATAGATTTATTTGTAGTATCCATAACAGAACGGTGTACACGAGATAATGCAATAAATACTTTTAAAGATTGAGAAATATCTTCTCGTTCATTATTTGATGTCATACAACTTTCAACCCTTCACTTAAATTCTCAGCAATAAAAAGAAAATACAGCTTAATACTTCATGTGAGTTCCGAATGAGCATTCACTCATCCATTTCCTCTCCCCTAATATATTACGAATGATTCTTGAATAAAAACATGACAATTTTAACATAGTTTATATATAATGATAATAAAAAAAGAAGGAGTACCACATTTGAAAGTCAAATTCCAAAGCATAGTTTTATATATATTGCTTGTTATCCTACCAACGATAGTGATTGGTGCTACATTTTATTCCTATCATACGTATAAAATGAAGCAGGAAAACAAAACATCTGCTCATACGGTTCTCTTTTTATATAGAGACTATTTAGATCATCACCTTGGTGAAGCAATTTCTGCCTTAGAAATGCTTGCAAAAGTCGTAGGTACTGAGACTGGTAACATAAATGGTATTAAACAAATTGTGCATGATACAGATGGAAACGATGCGCGCTTTTCTGGTCTATATTACGTTACACCAGAAGGAATCATTACCATCGCATCAGAAAGCGAATCAAGACCTGTAGACGTCTCAGACCGCAAGTATATTCAAGACGCATTACAAACTAAGAAAACAACTGTATCATCCGTCATTACAGATCGCGTCCTTGGACATCAAGCTATTATAATCGCTTCCCCAATATTTAACAAACAGAAGGAACTCTCAGGCTTATTGTTAGCAAGTTTACGCTTTGACTACATTTCATCTTCTTTAAATGCTATTAAACCACAATACCATTTCGAAGTAACTGATAAACATGATGTAGTTTTTCTAACTGATGACAATAATGAAACAAGCGATGCGCATTCTAATATGCTCACTACCCCACTCCAAAGGTTAAATTGGAAGGTCTCTGTTTCTCCATTACCTATCCACAAGCAAACTTTATACCAATGGGTTGCAATAGAATGTATAGCTACTTTATTTTTAATATCTATCTTATTTTTACTCGCTCAATATATGTTATTAAAACGGCAAACAAAACTGGAAAGACAACAAAATGAACTGCAAAAAATTGAATTGGTTGGAACTTTTGCAGCGAGTACAGCCCACGAAATCCGCAATCCTCTTACGGGAATTAAAGGACTCGTTGCGCTATTAAAAGAAAAATATAAAGATGAACAGGATCAGTTTTACTTTTCCATCATCGAACAAGAAATAGAGAGAATTAATGAAATTGTAAGTGAATTCCTTATTCTTGGAAAGCCAACTGCTATCATTGAACAAACATATGATGTGAGAACTATTCTAAATGAGGTAGCATTGATTATTCAATCTGAGGCGAATCTACATAACATTGTATTCCATCTACATTTGCCAGACCATCCTGTTCATATCCGTTGCTCAAAAGACCATATGAAACAAGTGGTTTTAAACATTACAAAAAATGCAATTGAAGCCATGACTTCTAGTGACACACTAACCATTGTCGTAACAGACAATGAAACACACGCACAATTGCAAATTATTGATACTGGAAAAGGTATTCCAAAACATATTCAAAAACACCTCTTTCATCCGTTCTTTACTAATAAAGATACTGGAACAGGTCTTGGACTTGTCATATGTAAACGAATTGTAGAGATGTACGATGGGCATATTTTTATTGACAGTAAAGAAAACGAAGGAACGACAGTTCATATCGAAATACCGTTACATAAAGTATAATTATCCTTATCACAAAAGGGTAATTATACTTATTTCATAAAACCCGCCACAAGCATTCGCCAAAAATTATTCGATTTTCCTTCATATCCGATTTGGAAAATAGGTACCTTTATAATGGAAAACCATTTTGGTGTTTGTTTTTCTTTATAGCGCTGGTATTGTAAAATAAGCTTGTCCAATTCTTGACTAACTTGAATTGTTTCCCTACTAGTTAACCCGCTTGTTAATCCTAGTTGAATCATTTCTTCACGCTTCATATGAATATCACGTGAAAGCTTTTCTAATGTGTACTTCCTTTTTACAGTAAACATCCATATCCCCCTTATTATTCTTCCATGCTCTCAACTTCACTATTGACCTTTTACCTGCTTAATCATATTCAAATTTGAAGAATCAGAAAATTAAACATTTTCTCCCTGTAATTTACAAATCTTTACCCTCACTTTGAGAATTATTACAAATTATTCTATCTTTGTAAATACATTCGCAATAATAGACATTTTTTTCATCTTCTTTTTTTACAAATACCAATTAAATAGCGGTTTCTCTATTTAACATATACTTTTCTTCGACATTTTTTGTTTAATTTATATAAAAACGCAAAACATAATGATGATTGATAAAGTGAAACTTTAATCAGTGAGGGGTGTTCATCCCCCACTGATTATTAGCACTCACCAATCGTGCGTTTACGAGCAGTGGATCTCCCCCTAACTTCTTTGCTCCAGCCGAATTTTGAGGTGGGAACCTTACTGCCCGCAAATAGCGGGATAAAATAGAAAGGAAATATTTATATGCGCAAATATACGATTGCATTACTTATTTTTACTATGTTCTTACCATCCTTCTTGTTTCCGATTCAAGCCAATGCCCATACAAATAAAGTAGCTATTGTCATTGACGACTTCGGAAATAATATGAAGGGAACTGATAAAATGTTATCACTTCCCATTCCACTGACTGTTGCTGTTATGCCTTTCCTTCCTTCTACAAAAGAAGATGCAATAGCAGCCCATAAAAAAGGCCATGAAGTTATTATACATATGCCAATGGAACCTATTAAAGGTAAAAAAGAATGGCTTGGACCAAAAGCACTTACAACTAATTTAAGCGATGAAGAAATAAACAACCGACTCGAACAGGCGATTAAAGAAGTACCGCATGCAATTGGAATGAACAATCATATGGGATCAAAAGTAACAGCTGACGAAAGAATTGTACGTCTTATACTTACAGCTTGTAAAAAACACGGTTTATTTTATTTAGATAGCAAAACAAACCCTAATAGTGTCGTCCCACAAATCGGAAAAGAATTAGGGGTGCCTATTATTGAAAACCAACTATTTTTTGATGATGTTTATACAGCAGGACATATTTCAAAACAAGCTCAATTACTTATCAAAAAAATTCAAGAAAAACCAATTATGGTAGCTATCGGACACGTTGGGCCTCCAGGTGAAATTACATCACGTGTTATAGAGACCTCTATTCCCAAAATTCGCGAGCATGCAGACTTTATTTTTTTGTCTGATTTAGCATTATCTCCACCTGCTGTTTCAAAATAAAGTGAAACTTTAATTAGTGGGGCATTCACCACTAATTATTAGCCCTCACCAATCGGGCGTTTACGGGCGGCGGTGCTCCCAAAAATAGTGGGAGACAATTCATCACTTACACGAAAAAAAGGTACCACTCTACATATAGCAGATTGGTACCTTTCCTTTTCACTTAAATATAATCTACATGACTCACTCTGAATCCTTTTTTTTCTATTTTTTCGATTAATTTCTTTAATCTTTTTTCATCTAACTCATCTGATATATTTACGATAATACGGCGAATATATTGATCACCGTTATCTAGCGTAAACAACCCACCGATATTATATGCTTTTAACAATGTCCCAAGCTCTTTAATCGTTCCCTTACAATCTTGTGTTGCAATTGTTAATATATAACCACCCGTCCGCATACCGAATGAGTCTTCAATAACATCAAATACATTGGAATGTGTTAAGATACCAACAAATTCATTATAATCATTTAGCACCGCTAAAAATGGGAGACGACGAATCACATAAAAAGCTCTGAAGAAAGAATCCTTTTCAAAAATAAATGCAGAGGAATTTTCTAACATATCTCCTGCACTTACATGCTCTAATCCGCTATTACACTTCTTTTCTAATAAATCTACTTTATAAATAATCCCCATGAATAGCTTCTCATCTTCTGCTAATACAGGGATTGCTCGAAATCCCGTTTCATTCATAATTTGTAATGCTTTTTCACCAGTATCATTTATCTTGCAATAAGTCACCTGCTGTTTTGGCAGAAAATGATATTTAACTCGCAAAATATGTTCCTCCTTACATGTCAACATGTAATCTATATATAATAAGGAGACCTATATTTTATGAGTAAAATTATTTTTAAAACGCTTTCATTTATTTATGGAATTGTAACAACATCGCAAACATTTTTATATAACAGAGCTCTTCGCACCTTTTATCATTAACAACTTTACATGATAGTTCATTAAATATTCTATACCCTCTAGCCATTTTTTCGCTTCTTCTGGCGTTTTCCCCCACACAATCATGCCGTAATTATGAACGAGAACTACTCCTCCACCTTCAATAAAATTCGGAACATTACTTTCTAACAAATCAGCAAATTTCTTTTCATCTTCTACAATTGGAATTGTCATTTCTGTTATACCTTCTTTTCCAAAAACACGTTCCACGCTACGTTTATCGAATGTTACTTCTCTTTCTTCTCCGTATAACTCTGATATTAAATGGCTATCTACAGTCTGTACTTGTAAAATACATTCCGCACTGCTTTTTTTATAAATATCCGCATGCATAAATGACTCTACCGCTGGTTTTTCCTCGTTTTCAAACACTGGCTCACACATGCAATTGACAACAATAAAATCCTCTTCTGAAAACAATCCTTTATCTCTTCCCTCAACATTCACTAAAAATGTTAATGGCTCTTTTGACGTACATAACGATAAACTAATTTTTGTACCATAAAACCAATCACGAAGTGCCAATTCAGATTTCACATCTTTTAATTCATTCCATTTCTTCAGAAAAAATAACATTTCGTCACCCCCGTCGTAATATTTATATAATGTTCGAATCCTTTCTATGTAAAAGGAGTATTTTTTTGATTATTCTAAAAATTTAATTGAATTATCACATGAGAATGCTTTTTTGTCAATATGATTTCAACGCTCATCGTAAAAATAGGCTACTCACATACCAATCCCGCCGTCCATGTCCTACTTCATTTTACAATAAAAAATACGTTATTCTTCTAATGAAAGAATAACGTATTTTTCTCATTTGCTTTAAGTTCGTAAAGAATGACAGATCTTTTATCTTCGCATTCGCAACTGTTAAAAATTTAAAATGCGGCATATATTTCAATGTACGATAATCAATAATCTCATTCGTATTTAAAAATAAGTCCTTTACTTGCAATAACTCTTCTTTCGTAATTGGTGTAGTTAAATCTTTTCTATTACATACTTTTTTATTAACAAATTCTCTTAATTATTTATCTGTTATCATATTTTGGCTATCCACTTGATTCTTTGTTTCCGTATGGCATGAATTAGAGTTATCATCTGCTTTCTCTGTTTCTTTGTCGCCTAATGTTACTATTACTAGCGCCTTAATATAATTTTTTCAAAATAAAATTCCCTTATATTGATAACTGCAATATTACATGTAAAATATGTGTCTAGCGATACACAATAAAAATCCCTTTATTCAAAGGGATTTTTTACCTATCGTATGAAGAATTTCACTTTTTTCTTTCTCATTAATAAAACCAATTTTTTGTAAAATATTTGCATACAATACAAGTTTATTATATATGCGTTCTGACATATTCTCCCTTCTTTCCTTCAGCCAACTTTTTTTATATTGGTAAATTATATGAAGGAAATGAGAAAATGTGTCCACTTTTTGCATGAATGCAAACCTTTTATTTCATTACTGCTTTCACTTTATTTAACACACTGTCCATTGAATATTATGCTTCTTAACTTCTTCTTCAAAACTATATGGCATTTTCTTATCACAAATAACATGTTGAATACGAGAAAATCCTGCTATTCTATAATTCCCTTTTACGCCTACTTTTGTATGGTCGCATAAAATATATGTTTTCTCAGCTAATTTCATCATCGCTTCCGACAGTTTTGCTTTTTCTAATTCAAAACTGGAAACGCCAAAACTAGGTAATAACCCATCAATCGAAACAAACGCTTTATGAAAATGAAATTGATGAATCACTTGCTGAGAAATAGATCCTGATACACGCGAATGCTTTGGGGATACTTTTCCACCAATAAATAAAACTTCACCGTGAAACATCTTTTTATTAATAGAAGAGATTAATTGTGTCGCTACTGGAAAAGAACTCGTAACAATCGTTAAATTTTTTCGATGAACAAGATATGGAACCATCTGAAGTGGTGTACTTCCGTCATCAATTGCAATGACATCACCATCTTCTACAAATGTTGCTGCTTTATAACCAATTCTTTTCTTCTCTTCTATATGTAGCATTTCTCTTTCTAACATCGGCGCCTCTATCCCGGCACCTGGAAGTTGAACAGCTCCACCATACACTTTCTTCAACTTTTTTTCACGATCTAACTCTTCTAAATATCGACGAATTGTTTCTGTTGATACAGCGAATTCTCTCGCTAATTCTGAAACCTTTACTTTTCCTTTAAACTCTACTTTTTCAAGAATAGTCCGCTTTCTTTCTTCTCCTACTACAGACATAGCTTCACCCCATTTGTATCTACCTCATAAAGTTCCTTGCTTATACAAAATTATAATTTTCTTTGTAAGTGAAAACCTCTTCATGAATATAAATGCCGCGCTTTTCTAGTTTATCAAAAACAAGTTGTGGATTTTCAAAAGCTTCTTCAGGCGTAACAACACCCATTTTATTTACATTCCCATTTGCAATTAACTCGGTAGCAATTCCAAATGGAATACCGACGTTTCTCGTATAAGCTCTTAAATTTTCCCATCCTACAATAGATCCATCAGATAACGGATGTGTATGATATAATACATGTCTC
This sequence comes from Bacillus cereus group sp. N11, assembly GCF_016483605.1. Taxonomy (NCBI): domain Bacteria; kingdom Bacillati; phylum Bacillota; class Bacilli; order Caryophanales; family Bacillaceae; genus Bacillus; species Bacillus cereus group sp. N11. Next base: position 244,904 of record NZ_JAEHBN010000007.1, on the reverse strand, counting down.
TGTTTCTCATTGTTTTTCATACCTACTACTTCTACATGAAGTGCATAACCGTATACTTCCGTCTCTTGACCTTCTTTCGATTGTAATAAATACTGCGAAATACAATCCATAATGCCAATTTCTTTCCCGTTTATTTCAATTTGATCATTACGCAATATGCCGTAATCATATAAAGCACGTACGAGCTGCATATTTTTCTTTGGCCAAGTTCCTCTCGTCTCTATCAGTTTGACACCTTTATTTTCTAGTGCCTTTGCTAACGTAATCGTTTCAGAATGCGGAATGATATACTGCATTGTTTTACCATAAGGCGCTGGCAATTCAATTTCTCTTGGTCGCGCAAAAGGAGGTACTTGCTTAAACTTACCATCTTCATATACTGTACGCGATGGTAAATTTGGATCATATTCATATGTCGTTGTTTCTGTAATTGATGCAGAAAAAGCAATTGGACGATACGAACCGTGACTTACACGAACAGACTCTACAGTATCTAGCTGCTTTGCTGCATGCATGGCCATCATTTGCGTTACACCTGGTGTCATACCAAATCCGGGTAAACATGTTTTTTCATTTTGAACAAATATAGCATGTGATTCATTTTCTTCACCAAATCCATTCAAATTCACACCGTGACACCCAGCTTCCGCAATACAACGAGTAGACAATCCATTTAACTTTATCGTCGTACCATCCATTACAATGTCATAGCCTTTCATTTTTGCAACTGTATCCTCATGATTTGTCACATCGACTTTCACAAAATCAACACGAGGATCGTTGAGCCATTCTACTACTTTACGGCCTTCTTCTTCGTTAAAATCGGCTACTGTAATCGTCTCAAAAGATGAAAATTGAACTAAATCCAAAATCGCTTCACGACAAATTTTACCTGCTCCACCTAAGCAAAATACTTTCAACCTATAACAACTCCTTTGGCGATACTATCAACTAAACGATTTATATCTTCCTCATGTACATCACCGATATTTCCAATACGGAACGTATCTACTTTCGAAATTTTCCCTGGATAAATTACAAATCCATACTTCTTTAACTCGTTATATAACTCCTGAAATTCAAATCCCTCTGAGTAAATAAACGATGTAATAATAGGAGATTGATATTTTTCATCTACTAATGACTTAAATCCAATTTCTTTCATTCTGTTGACCAATAATTTTTGATTGTTATAATATCGATTGCAACGTGCTCTTACTCCGCCCTCTTTTTCTAGTTCAAGCAAGGCTTGATAAAAAGCGTGTACAACATGCGTAGGTGAAGTAAAACGCCATTTCCCATTTTGCTCTTCCATCGTTTCCCATTGATCATATAAATCAAGAGATAAAGAGCGTGCTTGCCCTTTACACTTTAATAATTCATCACGATTTGCGATAACAAAACCAAATCCAGGAACACCTTGAATACATTTATTCGCACTACTAATTAAAAAATCAATTTGCAAATCAGCAATGTCTATTTCAATCCCGCCGAAACTACTCATTGCATCAACAATTGTAACCTTCTCGTATCGCTTTCCTAATTTACATACATCTACAATTGGATTAATAATACCTGTAGTTGTTTCACAATGAACTACTGCAATATGAGTAATCTCTTTATCTTCTTGCAATAACTTTTCTACTTCTGCAATATTAGTAGGTTCCCACTCTTCTGTTTGACTCACGACCACATTTATATGTAACATCTCTGCCATTTGCACAATCCTCTTACCGTATGCACCATTTGTACAAACAAGAAGCTTTCCGTTTTTAGGAACGACAGAACCAATCACTGCTTCAACTGAAAACGTACCGCTTCCTTGCATTAAAACTGTTGTATATTTCTCTTCTTCTTTCGTTGCTAACGATACAAGTTTAGCTCTTACATCTTGCACCATTGTGTTATATTCAACATCCCATGTACACCAATCGTATAGCATAACTTCTTTTACCGTTTTTGTTGTCGTCAATGGTCCTGGCGTTAATAATAAGTAGTGATTTCCATTCATGATCCTTTGCCCCTTTTATGAAATAATAAGTTCTTGTTTCTCGATATGTTCAATTACGTTCTCGAGTTCTTGCATCGTTTCAATCGTAAAATGAGCTCCGTTTTCAACGAAACGATTACGAACTATTTCCATCTTTTCATGAAGTTCTACCGGATCCATAGTTTCAACTTCCCACTCGCTTAAGCCGAGCTCGCTACTACCGAGAATTACGCCAACAGTCCACATCCCAGCATTTCTGCCCTCGTTCATATCTGACACCGTGTCTCCCACTTTTATCATATGATTCATCGGATACACACCAAGTTCCATCGCATTTTTATAGCACATCCACGGGTACGGACGACCTGCTGGAACATCATCTGGCGTCACAAGAAAATCAGGTTTATACCCTTGTAATTTTGCTTCTTTTGCAACAATATCCATCATTTCTCTCGTATAGCCAGTTGTTGAGCCAATTTTAATGCCTCTTTTACGTAATGAAGCCATCACTTCTCTTATCCCATCAATTGGCGTGGCATAGTTTGGCAGAATAGCAAAGAGAATTTCTTCAAATTCTTTATACATCTCTTGAATGTCTGCTTCTGTTGGTAATTGTCCGAAAACACGCTTCCACTCATTCGCAATACGAGGCATTTCTGTTAGTGCTCTTACATGATCTATTTTTAATAATCCCATTGGCTTACGTGCTTCTTCTGCTGTAACTTCAACACCACGTTTATGAAAAATTTTCATGAATACTTCCAGTGGTGCAAAACATCCGTAATCAACTGTCGTACCTGCCCAATCAAAAATAACTGCTTCTATTTTCATTCTATCCATCACCCTTCTTATTTATCTGGCTGTTCGCCAGGCAGTAAGACTCCCCCTCGCAAAGAAGTTATGCGGGAATCATACTGCCTTAAAAGTCCGATTGGTTCAACTATTAATCAGCGGGGGATGCCCCCCACTGATTAAAGTTTCACTTTATCTTTGTTGCCATTTTGACGTTCGGTTACGAAGTGCTTTCGTTCCCCATTCATATACAACTCTTACTACAATATTAGTAACAACAACAAGTACACTCATCGCAGCTGCTGGTGCCACATTTCCTGCATCATCCATATTTACAATTGACACAGCTGCTAGTTTAAAATCAGCTGCGTATAGGAATACAACTGCCGAGACAGTCACCATGGAATTTACGAAATAGTACATTACCATTTCTAAAATGGCTGGTAGACACATCGGTACCGTAACTCGAAAGAATGTTTTATAAAACGGGATCCCCATCGACTGTGAAACTAGTTCAAACTCTCGATCTAATTTCTTTAAAGCTGTCGTTGCCGTAACAAATGTTACAGAATAAAAATGAATGATATTAACTAGTACTAACACAGCAATTGTTCCGTATAGAGAATGAAACGGGTTCGTTACGGAAAGTCCAAATATTTGTATTGTTGGTTGACTAAAGAAGAAAACGTAGCCTAACCCAAGTACTAAACCTGGTATTGCTAAAGGTACGATAGAGAAAAAGTAACCTGTTTTTCGGAAAAATTGTAGCTGATCTATTTTCTCAATTGCATACGCGAACACAAATGTTAAAATTGCCCCAATAACCGCTGTAACCGCTGAAACAATTACACTATTTTTAAACGCTTCAAGTCCATCTCCCGTTAAACTTGAAAAATTAAAATGCTCAAATGTAAAACTCATATTATACGGCCATACTTTTACACTTGCAGCAATACCAACTGCAACGAATAAAAGAATAATCATAAGCGTTATTACGCTACAATATACGAACGAAATAACATCTCTTTTCTTATTATTTATTATTCTGTAAGGTACTGCTTTTGAAGATAAAAAATTCGCCTGTTTTCTTTGCGTAATACGATCAACTGCAAAAGCAAAGATAGCTGGGATTAATAAAATCATTCCGACAGTTGCCCCCATTGGCATATTTTGCTGTCCAATTACTTGTTTATATACGTCAGTAGCAAGCACATTATATTGTCCTCCTACAATTTTTGGCGCCCCAAAATCAGTGAAACTAAGTGTAAATACAACGAACATTGCACTAATTAATCCGTACTTTACACTAGGTAAAGTAACAGTAAGAAACTGCTTTGTTTTACTCGCTCCTAACATATTAGAAGCTTCATATAAACGATAGTCAGATCCTTGAAAAGCAATTAATAAAATAAGGAATGCTTGCGGAAATGTATACATAACTTCAGCTATTATAATTCCTACTGGTCCATATAAAGGGATTTGTATACCTTCAAATAAACCAAACATTCCTTTCGTTACTAGCCCTTGATTACCAAATAAATATGTAAGTGCTATACCGTGCATCATCGTTGGTGCGAACAATGGTAATAACGCTACATACTGAAATACGCGCTTTCCAAAAACATTCGTACGGGCAATTGCATATGCATAAACGAATGCGATTGCAACTGAAATAATTGTTGTTGCGCCCGAAATCCATACTGTATTTTGTAAAGACTGAACTAAAGTTGGTGTTGTGAAATATTTACTGAAATTCGCAACACCAACGAAAGCTCCATCTTTATCGTAAAAGGCTTGTGTAAACAATTGTAATAAAGGCAATACAAGTATGATAAGAAATGAAAGAAGCATACCGATAATTACTAGTCTCTGTATCCACTCTTCTTTACCGATACGTCTCTTAATCTTTTTTTTCGTATTTTCTACCTGATAATTTTCTAACATCTCCATCTATACAATGACCTTCTTTCCATATGACAACATATGATTTTCTGAGAAAGAGATTTGAATTTGCTTTCCTTTCCTAATAGAAGTTGCTTCTACTTCTGATGCCAATATATCCACTACGATTTTCTCGTTATGAAGGTGTGTTTTCTCTTCTATGACCCGCACTTCCGTCCGGTATACAGCCCCCCGGAATTCCATGCTTTCTACAACCGTTTTCATACCATTATTGTGCACAACTGTTACATGTTCAGGACGAATTGCATGTTCTTCATTATTTTTCGAAAAGAAATTAATAGAACCAATAAAATCTGCCACAAACGGATTGGCTGGTCTTTGGTAAATCTCCTCTGGTGTTCCAATCTGCATAATTTCCGCATGATTCATTACAACAATTTTATCAGCCATCGTTAATGCCTCTTCTTGATCATGCGTTACCATAATAGTTGTTACTCCGACTTTTTCTTGCAAATCACGCATTTCTCTACGCAACTTTTCACGCACTTTTGCATCTAAAGCAGATAACGGCTCATCTAGTAACAAAATATCGGGAGACAGAGCGAGCGCACGTGCAAGTGCTACTCGCTGCTGTTGTCCACCAGATATTTGAGCAGGATATTTATCTTTTACATTCAGTAAGTCAACAAGTTCTAACGCCAATAGCGCTTTCTCTTTTACTTCTGCTTTTCCATATTTTTTTGTCTTTAAGCCGTATTCAATGTTTTCAAGCGCCGTTAAATTCGGAAATAATGCATACGATTGAAAAACCATTCCGAAATTCCGCTTACCAGGCGGCAATGCTGTAATATCTTTCCCATTCACAGCTATACTACCTGTTGTCGCTTCTTCTAACCCTGCTAAAATGCGAAGCAACGTCGTTTTCCCGCAGCCACTCGGGCCTAATAAACAAACAAACTCATTTTTTTTCACTGTAAAAGAAATATCTTTTAACGCTGTAAATGCATCAAACTGTTTTTGAATGTGTTGAATTGATAAATATTCGCTCATTTTTCTCTCTCCCACTCACTTACTTTTTCGGTTCTGCTTTTTGACCAAACTCTTTTTCCCAACGCTCTAAAATTTTGTCGCGATTTTCTGCTGCCCATTTAAAGTCATTCTTTTTGTATAACTTTTCTGTCACATCTTTCGGGAATCCATCTGGAAGTTTATAGTCATTTTTAATTGTCGCAAATCCATTTTTCTCGAAGTATAACTTCATTACATCATCTGTAATTGCCCAGTCTAAAAACGCTTGTGCTAATTTATCATTTTTCGCATTATCTTTCTTAATAAGTGCGTTCGCTTCTACTTCCCAGCCTAGTCCTTCTTTCGGCAGTACAACTTCAACTGGTGCACCTTTTTGTTTCTCTTTTAAAGCGCTATAAACCATTGACACACCAACTGGATATTCACCTGCACCTGCTAATTTCGCTGGTTTTGAACCGGAATGCGTATAAGATGCCATATTATCATGAAGTTTTTTCATGTAATCCCAGCCCTTATCTTCACCCATAATTTGCAACCATGCAGAAACTGTTAAAAATCCTGTTCCAGAAGACGCTGGATGTGGCATAACAAGTGTTCCTTTATATTCTGGTTTCGTTAAATCTTCATATGATTCTGGCATCGGTAAATTTTTCTTCTTTAATTCTTCTTTATTTACAGCAATCCCCGTCATAAACGCAGTATTACCTACCCATTTTTCAGGTTTCTTATCATCTTTAAATTGCGGAAGGACACGATCCGCTCCTTTTGGAGAGTATTCTTTTAACATATCTTTTTTCTCTAAAGCTAATAGACTAGACGCCGCAGTTCCCCACACAACATCTGCTTGTGTATTTTTTCCTTCAGCTAGCAATTTCGCTGTAATAACTCCTGTTGAATCACGAACAATGTTCAACTTCACATCCGGGTATTTCTTTTTGAAAGAATCAAGATAAATCGGTACAAGCTCTTCTTCAATCGCTGTGTAAACAGTTAACGATCCAGATAATTTATCATCTTTCACTTTTGCTCCAGCACTTTCTTCTTTCTTTGCACCACACCCCATTAATAACGAAAATACCATTCCAGTTGCTACAGCTTTAAAGATTGTTTTTTTCACTGTCTCTCTCTCCTTTTACAAATCTTATGTACAACTCAAATATAAACAATTAGTGTAAAAGCAGTATTAAACCAACATTAATCTTTTGTTTGTTGTTTGTTTTTGTGTAATACGTTGCTACTTCTATGTTTTTTCACATTTTTCTGCTAATAGAAAATATGAAATTTACAAATAATTAAAAAAACCTTTATAATCCCACAAAAAAATGAGGCGTTTGTAAAAAACGCCTCATTTTTGTTTACCTTTTTTTGAATTTCGATTTGCATACTTTGCACTGTTTTCTCCTTCATACTCTAATGCAAATTCTGCATCTGGTAAGCTTTCTTTCGGAGTTTTATTATTGTTAATTGCCGCATTTTGTTTCACTTTTCTTTTTACCAATACGTTCACCTGCTTTCAAGAAATTACTTTCTACTCTAGTTTGGAGCAATCTGAAATAACTATTACTGGCAAGTGTTAACAAGTACATAAGAGCTTATAGATGGAAATACTACATACGAACAAACCATTACAAAAAGGAGCGATTACTTTGAAAGAGAAAGAAACAATCCAATCGCCAATTTTAGACGAGACGCTCCCTCATCAAATGAACTTCCCTTCTTTTAAAGGAACAGGAAAAAAGATGCAACAACCTTTTGTAAATCAATATGATGTTGTAATTGGAGACAGTAAATACAATTCCGAGAACAGCCCCTTAAACAATTGGAGTGATGAGGTAGACCCTGCCATTATGGCTGGGGATGAATGGATCCATCCTACAAATGATATCGGGTGGATTGCAGAAGAAAATCAAGAATTACTTAAAAAAGAAGTTGATAATAAAAATGAAGCTTTTATGCATCCCCAATTCGGAATTAACGATTAAAAAAACCATTCTACCTAACGCAGGTAGAATGGCTTCATGCTATCCAATAATAATTCTTTCTTTCGGATATTTATAGCGAGGTGGTTGTTCTCTCCCACCACTAGCTAATATAAATGTTAAAATACCGACGCGTCCGATAAACATGAGTACAATAAGTACAAGTTTACCAACAGTTGTTAAATCTGGCGTAATACCTGTCGATAAACCTGTCGTCCCGAAAGCAGAACAAACTTCAACAATCAAACTCATAAGCGGTACATTTTCCGTAATGGATAAAATAAATAGTGCCGTGGCACATAATAATATTCCCATTGTCATAACGACAGATGCTTTTAATACATCCTCTTCATGTAGCTGTCTTTTAAAGACTCGAACCGTTCTACCGCCCCTTGCAAATGTATATAACGATAATATACTAACCGCAAATGTTGTCGTACGTATCCCGCCCCCAACCGAACTTGGAGATGCTCCAATAAACATTAATATACTCATAAACAAAAGCGTTGGTTGTGACAATTCACGTATATCCATTGTAGCGAGTCCACCGCTTCGCGTTGTCACAGATTGGAATAACGTATAGAAAACCGTTTCATGCCATGACTTTCCTACTAAAAAATGATTTCGTTCTAGTAAAAAAATCATGATGGTTCCAACAACAACAAGTACAAAAAATGTTGTTGTCGTCAATTTTGTAAATAACGAAAAACGAAAAAGTTGTTCTCTCTTCTTACTAAGAAATTGCTTCACTTCCATTAACACAGGGAAGCCAATCGCTCCTAAAATAATGAGTAACATATGAATCATTTGAACGATATAATCTTTTTTGTACGGGATTAGCGATTGTCCTGTTAAATCGAATCCACCGTTCGTCGTTGCACTAACAGCGGCAAAGAAACCGTGAAAATAAGCTTCTTGCCAAGTCGGAAAGTACAGTAAAAATCTTGTACCTAACAGGATCGCTCCAATGATTTCTATCGAAATAATTACAATTAAAATAGAACGCATTAATTCTACAAGACCCGATAAATTTCCTTGATTATGGTCTGCCATAATTAATCTTCTTCGCTGCAAACCAATCTTTTTACCCGTTATAATCCAAACGAATGTGCCAAGTGCCATGATGCCTAATCCGCCTAATTGTAAAATTAGAGCTAATACAATAATTCCTGCTGTTGTAAACGTATCTGAAATCGTAACAACTGAAAGTCCTGTAACACTTACCGCACTAACAGATGTAAATAGGGCATCGATAAATGTCCATTTCACATCAGCCTTCGTAACAAACGGTAAACTAAGTAATATTACCGATACGACTACTGCTAATAAATAAAACAAAACAATAAGTTGTACGGGACGTAATTTTTGTAAAAACTTTTTTATATCTCTCATTCCATCACTTCGCTACCTTTTTTCTATCGATTAAATAAAGAAAAATCATCACTTTCTTTATTTGTAAATAACTGCTGAAATAGTTTTGCAAATACCATTCCGTATACAGTTCCATTTCCCCCATATGGCAGTGCGTAATATAAATTATGTATCTTTTTATCTTCTTTTAAAATAGGAAGACCATCATGACTACCACCAAATGCTGCTGCCCAATAGTACTCTGCCTGTATATTATTAAATTGCGGGAACATTTCTTTTACAATATTAATAAGGATATCACGCTTATGCAATAATTTCGAATCGCCGATATTTTGAATTTTCAGCACCTCATCTAACCCGCCTACAATAATGCGGTTTTGATACGTTCGAAAATATAGGTAAGGCCGTGCCGTTTCCCAAATTAATGATTGCTCATGCCAACCTTCGAACTGATCTATCTTATTTGTAACAACTGCATAAGACGTTTCTACTATTGTATTTTTTTCTTTCTTTCCAAAAAGCGCTTCATAACCTGTCGCCATAATAATATTCTTTGCTGCTATTTTATTTCCTGTCTTCGTGTAACAAATTAGATCATTTTGCATTCGTTTAATATGTATTGCCTCTGTATGTTCATATATAGTAGCACCCATTTGCTTTGCTTTATGCAAAAGACTATGTGCTAACAAATATGGATTCACTTCTGCGTCACCGCTTGTATATAATGCTGCTTGTTTTGCAAATGAATAACGTTTCTTAATATCAGACTCTGTAAAATATTCAACCGGAAATTCATAATAGCGTAACGTATTATATTCTTCTTGTAAAAATGAAATATCCTCATCTCTACTCGCATAATACAAACTATTTCGCGGAATAAAATGGGGATTAATATCGAGAGTCGGTACAACCTTCTCCATTGTTCTAAGGGCTTCATAACAAAGCCTATATGCTCGTACCCCTTTTACTTTCCCAAATGTATGAATAAGAGAGGTTAACGATTTATCATGAAGAAATTGTAATAAACCTGTATTGGCAGCTGTGCTACCACATGCAATTGCTCTTTTTTCAATGAGCGTAACACGCATTCCTATCTTCGCTAATGAATACGCTATATGAGCACCCGCTTCGCCACTTCCGACTACGAGCACATCACATATCATATCATTTTCTAACGTTGGATAACAAGGTACAGAAACTCCTCTATTCCAAAACAACTTACCAGTCATAAGCTTCATAATTATACTCCTAAAATGTAAATTTCTCCTTTCTATGTTTTGTTATTTTCCATAAAAAAATCCAACTAACACAACGCTAGTTGGATTTTTTATTTTTAATTGGAACGCTCTTCAAGCCAATTTCCAATCGTCGGATATGTTTGTTTTACAGCTGTTCCACCGTAAACGATAGACATATGCCCTGTTGGTAAACATACATATTGTTTATCTGTGCTAGAAATATGATCTAGTAAAGCTTCCACTTGACATGGCAGAGCGATATGATCACGTTTCCCGGAAATATTTAAGACATTCGCCTTAATATTTGCAAGGTCTACCTTTTGTCCACGAATAACGAGTTCACCTTTAACCAATTTATTATTTTGATAAAAATCACGAATCCACTGTCTGTATGATTCACCCGGGAACGGAATGCCATCGCCAACCCACTTTTGAACTAATTTCCAGCTTTCGACGAAGCGCTCATTTTCTGAACGATCAACTAAAGCAACGTATGGACCAACAAAATTCGTAATTGGTTTTAACATCTTATTTCCGAAATCAATCATTTCTGGCGGAATATTTCCGAATGTATCAACCGCCTTATCTAAATTGAAATATTTCTCATCTAATAAAGGACCATATAATCCTGTTTCAGAGAAATCGAAAGGACTTGTCATAAAAATTAAGTTACGAATTGGCATATGCGGATGAAGTGCCGCATAAATAGACGTTAGCGTTCCACCCATGCAATAACCAAGTAAAGAAATCTCGTCCGATTTTGCAGTTCGCATTACTTTTTTCACTGCTTTTGCAATATAATCGAACACGAAATCATCAAATTTCAAATGACTATCTTCTAAACCAAATGTGCCCCAATCAAGCATATACACATCAAAACCACGATCTACTAAATATTCCACTAAACTATTTCCAGGAGTTAAATCCATAATATATGGCTTATTAATAAGAGCATATATTAATAAGATTGGGACTCTCTGTGTTTTTTCTTGTTTTGGAATGTAACGATAAAGCTTCGTTTTATTCTTCGTCCAAATAACCTCTTTCGGTGTTAAACCAACTTGTGGTTCTGGTTCGCGTAATAAAATTTCGCTCGCTCTTTTCACACGGCGATATGCTTTGCGATATTCTTCTGGGTACAACTCCAATTGCTTTTCCCATTCTGTTACGAATGTAGTCATTTTTCTATCTCCTTTTCGGTCGATTTCTTTCTAAAAAAAGAAGTGCATTCCTGATATGGATATGCACTTTTTTCTTACTTCATTACATGTATAATCCACCGTTAATGTTTAATTGCTGACCAGTGATATACGCACCGTCACGGCATAGGTATACTACACCTTTTGCAATTTCATCAGCTTGTCCAAAACGTTTTTTCGGGATTTTCGCAACGATTTTTTGACGCACTTCTTCTGGTACCTCTGCTACCATTTCAGTATCGATAAATCCTGGGCAAATTGCGTTTACAGTTACATTTGTTTTTGCAAGTTCTAACGCTAATGATTTTGTAAATCCTAGCATACCTGCTTTTGCTGCTGAGTAGTTTGTTTGTCCAAATCCACCAGCTTGACCAATAATAGAAGAAATACTAATGATTCTTCCTTCTTCTGCTTCCGATATGTATGGAAGTACCGCACTTGTCGTATTAAATACACTACTTAAGTTCACGTCAATTACGCGCTCCCAATCTTCACGATTTAATTTTTTGAATGTACGATCTCTTGTAATACCAGCATTATTAACAAGAATATCAACTTTACCAAAATGATTCACAGCTTCTTCTACAAGTCGGTTTGCATCTTCTACTTTAGAAACATCCGCTTGAACTGCATAAACGTCATGCCCTTCTTTTCCTAGTTCATTTACTAAGTTTTCAGCTGCTTCTTTACTGCTGTTATAGTTAATAACTACTTTTGCTCCCTCTTGTGCTAATGCTACTGTAATTGCTTTTCCAATTCCTTTTGCCCCACCTGTTACGATTGCTACTTTGCCATTTAATTGAACCATTTCTTTTCCCCCTTAAATGAATTTGTGAACGATTATTATGAATCATTTTGGTACTCATACTAATAGAGTCCATATATTAATTATGTTTCGTTGTTTATACGTGAAAAAGAGATTCTCCCTCTCTCTTTTACACGTTGTAAACAAACGCTATTATCATTTTTTATTTTCTGGCTTATTCGCCGGCTTTACTTCTTCTTTTACAGGTACTTGTAGTTTAGCTAGTACTGCATTTTGCTTTTCTAGCAATTCTAAAATTTGATCAACTTTCGCTTCTAACGTGCGAATATCTTGTTTTACTTTCGTAACATCACGCTTTAATGTAGGAGCTTGTCCTAACGAATCCACTTTCTCTTCTAGAACTTCCTCAATATTATCAACTTTATTTTCTAAGTTAATAACAAGCGTAGCTACTCTAGCGATATCCTCTTTCGTTGGCACGTTCACTTGTTCTAAATAACTTTTTGTCGTATCATTTAATGCTTTTTGATAAAACAAATTCAAGTCTAGAACGCTGCCCATCCAAGCAGAATATTCTTCTGTTTTAATTGTTTCATTGAGCGCTTTTCCCCAAAATGTTTCGGTTTGTTCATAAGCATTTTTCCATGCTTGCAATGGATCGAATTTTTGATCAATCACTTCGCCTACACTCCCTTTTTTGTTTTTGAAACAATTCAACCTATTCACTATTTTCTAATATTCTGAATAAAACTTCAAGTCTATATTTTATTTTTCTTTATTTTCCAACAAATGTATTGACATTAAAAACAGATAGGTGTAAATTGCACTTATAAGCAAAAAATTCCATCTAACTGATTCATGAGGTGATGCACAATCATGCTACATAATGAACCAGAACACCCAGAAAGTTTGGAAAAAAACCAAGCGAAACAACCAAACTCCATGCCAAAAAACTTCTTAGTTCCTTTCTTACTTCTCTGTCTAAAAGACTGGAGTCTTCATGGTTACAAACTCATTCAAATGCTAATGGACATCGGCTTTTCTTCTGTTGACCAAGGTAATGTTTATAGAACACTACGCAAGTTAGAAAAAGAAAACCTTATTTCTTCTACTTGGGATACAAGCGATGGAGGGCCAGCAAAAAGAATTTATTCTTTAACTGAATATGGAGAGCAATATTTATCAACATGTGCGACTTCTTTTGAACATTATCAAAATATGTTGCGGACGTTTTTCACGTTATACACCAATGCATTCTTTCCATTTTCTACTTCTCCAGAAAAGGATGAAAAGGATTCTTCATCTTCACCTGGTGGTACAGCAGAGTAATCTGCGTTCACAATATGCAAAAAAACATTTGGAGGTCAAACAATGGAAACTAAACCATACGAATTAGTCGATGCATTTTGGAAAAACTGGTCTCAATCTCTTTCCCTCTTCTCTTCAGCTGGGAAACAATTAGAGCAACTTACTTTAGAAACGTTAAAACAACAACAAGACGCTTTGCATAAATTAACATCAGGAGTAAATGAACTAGAAAAAGAACTACAACAATTCACAGCTCAGTTCAATAACCAATATACAGATTACGTGAAGCAATTAACTGGAAACTCCTTAAATGATCAAATTAACGAGTGGCAAGGGAAATGGAATGAGCTTTCTACTCAAATGCATCAACTTACTGTTTCTCCTACAAAAACATCTTTGTCTATTCTTACTCAAACTAGCGGTCAATTTGAAGAAACAACAAAACACTTTATAGAACAACAACAATCGCAACGCGAAGAGGTTCAAAAACAGTTAGAAGTTTTTTTGGGAGAGTTCAAGTCCAAACAACTAGAACTCGCAAAGCAGTTCGAGGAAAACTCAAAAAATCTATTTACTTCCATCAAGTAAGAAAAATGTGGCAACTAACTGCAGCACAAACAAAACTCTTTCTTCCTCCTACTACATCAAGATGGCTTACATTTTTCGATATGGAAAAGAAGGAGGACAAAATGAATCCATTCCAAGAAGCACAAACTGTTCCGGAGCTTCGTTATGATGAGATTCAAGTCGGTGATCAAGCATCTCTAACAAAAACAATTACGGATGAGGACGTTATCAATTTTGCAAAATTGACTGGAGATGTAAATCCTATTCATATTTTAGACTCTTTTGCAAAAACGACAATGTTTAAAGAACGTATTGCTCACGGTATGCTCGTTTCAAGTTTTATTTCTACCGTTCTTGGAACGAAACTCCCAGGCAAAAATACGATTTATTTATCCCAAAACGTTTCATTCCGTGCTCCTGTCAAAATCGGCGATACACTTCGTGTAGTGGCAGAAGTTATTAAAAAACGGGATGATAAAAAAATCATTACATTACAAACAAACATCTACAATCAATCCGATGATATTGTCGTGGAAGGTACAGCGACAATACTGAAAAAAGAGTAGCAATTTTGCTACTCTTTTTTCTATCCAAGAACTTCTAATCACACCGATTACTTCCGGGTATGAGTACATCGTTTCCACATAAAATAACATTACCAGTTTAGATAGTACTTAACTTAGCTGAACTGGACTACTCAAAAGGATGTGTGTCAACATGGTAAAAACAAACAAATTACTAGTTCCAGGTGCAGAACAAGCACTTGAACAATTTAAATATGAAATTGCACAAGAATTCGGTGTTAGCTTAGGCTCAGATACAGCATCTCGTTCTAACGGTTCAGTTGGCGGCGAAGTAACAAAACGTCTTGTTGCTTTAGCTCAACAACAATTACGCGGATAATACTATAACATATGGCTTAGAGGCAGATATTCTCTGCCTCTTTCTATTTGCAACATACATAATAGCGCTTTTTCACATACTAGTAAGAACAAACTGAAAGGAACGATATGTGAGATGAAACGGATTAATATTAGCATGAGCCCTCCTCGTGTTCTTACTCTATCTTTTATTGTATTATCACTTGTCGGCACATGCTTATTAAAACTACCAATTGCTACAACAACATCTATTTCATGGCTCGATGCCTTATTTACAACGGTTTCTGCTTGTACAGTTACAGGGCTTGGTGTTGTGGACACTGGAAAAGTATTTACCTTATTTGGCCAATGTGTAATTTTAACACTTATACAAGTTGGCGGTCTTGGCATTATGAGCTTTGCTGTTTTAATTGCAATTATGCTTGGCAGAAAAATCGGTCTTCAGAACCGAATTTTGTTACAACAAGCACTAAATCAAACGAATATTGGCGGTGTCATTCGTCTTGCCAAAGCATTATTTCTATTCTCTTTTACAGTAGAATGTATTGCTACTTTGCTCCTCTCTTTTGAATGGGTACCAAAATACGGAATTGCTAAAGGGTTCTATTATAGTTTTTTTCATTCGATCTCTGCCTTTAACAACGCCGGTTTTTCTGTGTGGAGCGATAATTTAATGTCCCATTCTCATAGTATTCTCGTCAATCTCGTTATTTCTTCTCTCATTATTTTAGGTGGAATCGGTTTTACAGTGATCATAGATATAAAACGAAAAAAGAACTTTAAAAACCTTACATTACATTCAAAACTCATGCTCTCTTCTACTCTAATCGTCAATATTATTGCTACCGTTTTTATTTTCATATTCGAGTTTCATAATTCTTTTTCTATGAGAGGTTTTACCCCATTTGAAGAAGGAATGGCTGCTTATTTCCAAGCAATTTCAACGCGCACTGCCGGATTTAATACCGTTGATATTTCTGCATTAACAAAACCTTCCCTTTTATTAATGATGCTTCTTATGTTTATTGGTGCTGGTAGTGCTTCAACTGGTGGTGGAATTAAGTTAACAACATTTTTAATTATGTTTTTTGGCGTATTTAAATTTTTACAAGAACAAGATGATATTGTTGTGTTTAAAAAATCCATTAAAGATACGCTCATTGTCAAATCATTGACCATTACTATTATTTCCATTTCATTTATCTTTGCTGCTATTTTAATTTTAAGTATTACTGAGCGAGTTCCTCTATTGATGAGTGCTTTCGAAGTATTTTCAGCATTTGGAACAGTCGGTCTCAGTATGAATTTAACACCACACTTAACGATAATTGGAAAAGCTATTATTATCTTTATGATGTTTTTTGGAAAAATGGGACCGTTAACATTGGCTTTTTCATTTGCACGTAAAAAGAACCGGAAAATAAAATATCCGAACGAAGATATTTTAACAGGTTGACAACCGTATAAATTATCCATATAATGAGAGTACAATAGCATATCTCCAAAGGGGAGTAGCGTCCAAGAATATTTCTTGGAAACAAAGTCGTCATTACGTAGAACTTAGTTCTTCCGGCTTTGTTGGCATTTTTATTACATATGTCTAGCAAGACCTTTGCCTATTAACGGCAGAGGTCTTTTTTGTATTCATTACCAAATTCTTCCAAAGTTAATAGGCAGGAGTATGGGGAAACTAAATAGTGGGGAAATTCTTCACTTATTTAGTACTTATAGAAATGAGAGGAGAATGTACATGGATGTATCATTATTATTGGAGTATGGTTGGGTATTACTCATCCTGATTGCACTTGAGGGGATTTTAGCGGCTGATAACGCGCTTGTTCTTGCAATTATGGTAAAACATTTACCAGAAGAAAAACGTAAAAAAGCACTATTTTACGGATTAGCGGGGGCATTTGTTTTCCGATTCGGATCGTTATTTATGATTTCGTTCTTAGTCGATGTATGGCAAGTGCAAGCAATCGGTGCTATTTACCTTATGTTTATCGCTGGTAATCACTTATTTAAAACGTATGTTAAAAAGAATACGGATGAAGACACAGAAGAAAAAGAAGCAAAGAAAAAACAAGAGAATTTTTGGTGGACTGTATTTAAAGTCGAGGTTGCTGATATCGCCTTTGCAGTTGATTCAATTTTAGCTGCTGTTGCATTAGCAATGACTTTACCGAAAACAGGACTAGGTACAATTGGTAGTCTTGATACTGGGCAATTCGTTGTTATCTTTGTAGGTGGACTTATTGGATTAATCATTATGCGATTTGCAGCAACTGCTTTCGTACAAATATTAAAACGTAAACCAGGACTTGAAACTGCAGCATTCTTAATTGTAGGTTGGGTTGGTGTGAAGTTAGCAATCTATACATTAGCACACCCTGCATTAAATGTAATTCCGCATTCATTCCCAGAATCTACTCCGTGGAAACTTACATTCTGGATTGTATTAGTTGGAATCGCAGTTGGCGGTTGGTTCTTCTCGAAAGAAGTAGAAGTAAAAGTAGAAAAGAATTTAGACGAAAAAGCGCTGTAATTACAGCGCTTTTTCTTTTTTATTTCAATTCCCTCTCTATTTTTAGAAAAAATTCCATTATACTACCTTTTGTAATCGCTTTCTTATTTTATGTATGTCCTTTTTGTGAAACATTGCACAAACTTATTGAAACTGTGAACGAATCCATGTACTTTATTCATATAAGGAGTATTTATAGAAGATTTACTAAAGGAGCGTATGACTCATGCTAGAACAAGGATTAGATTATGTTGTCAAACTGGCTAAGAGCAAAAAGAAAATGCTAGATATAAATCCGATGCAATATTTCATTCGTGCTGCACTTGCGGGCATTTATATCGGTTTTATTATTGTACTATGTTTTAAATTAGGTAACTTTTTTCACATTGCAGATTCACCAGCAACTTATTTAGCTGCTTCCATGTTTTTCGGGATTGCCCTCGTACTTATTATATATGGTGGTGCTGAATTATTTACTGGAAATACAATGTACTTCACAGTAGCAACTTTAAGAAAAGAAACAACGATTTCTGATACACTTCGCAACTGGATTGCATGTTATGCAGGTAACTTAGCGGGCGCTTTATTCTTTGCCTTACTATTTTACGCAACTGGCATTTTCGAAGCGATTGATCACGGTCATTTAATGAATAAAGTAGTTGAAGGAAAGATGAATACACCTACAATGCAATTATTCTTTAAAGCAATTTTATGTAACTGGCTTGTCTGTCTTGCCTGCTTCTTACCTTCTCAAGTGAAAGGTGACACAGCCAAAATATTAATGATGATGATGCTCGTTTTCACTTTCTTTTTATCTGGTTATGAGCATAGCATTGCAAACTTATCACTGTTTGCTTTATCTTTAGTATCACCACATCCTGATACAATTTCTTTTGCAGGCGCTATTCATAACTTAATTCCAGTTACAATCGGTAACATTATTGGCGGGTCCGTATTTGTCGGTATGGTATATCACTACTTAACAAAGAAAACACCTGATGTTAAACAGGAAGAGACTGTAATCGCAGCAGCTCAACAAGAAGAGATTATTCCTTTACAAGCACATATGAAACATTAAAAACTCCAAAGTTAAACTTTGGAGTTTTTAGCTCCCCACATATTTCACAATAATACTTGCTTCAATCTCTCCTTGTTCTTTTCCACCCTCTATTCTTTGTTTCATCTTATCCATACCAATGACATCATTTGTGTGAAAGTGGATTTCCTTAACATATAATCCCTCTTTACAAAAAATATTTACGAAATCAAATCCATTACTCTGCCGCCATCCCATATTAAAGTCGAGAGAAATAATATTTACCTCATTCTCCCTAACAAATTGCAAGGCAGTTTCTACTGTAGTTGCGGGCACATATCCGAACGGACAACTTCTTTGATCATCCATATATATATTCATTCTCTATCCCCCTCTATTTTGAATACACAATTAATACATAACATATTGCTCCAAGACTAATAAAAGGGCCAAATGGAATTGGTTTACTTGCTTCTATACGCTTTAATAAAATACCCATCCCGAAAAAACAAAGACTAAAATAAGACGCTAAAAATAAAATAATAAAAACCCCTTTCAATCCCACTATAAATCCAAGTAGCGAGAGTAATTTTATATCCCCTCCACCAAGCCCTTCTGGATATATCTTTTGCATACAATATAACAAAAAGAGTATAACCCCACTACCAACTATACTATCTATCCACGTAACTAACGGTACAAAAATACATTCTAAAATAAGCAGAAAAGCAAACGAAATTAAAATACGATCAGGAATTAACATATATATATAATCTGTAACGGAAATAATAAGAAGTAACGAAAAAAGTGATAAAATAATGAGAAGCTCTCGTTCTACTCCAATCATATATACAGTAAGAAAAAATATTGTACCGGTTACAAATTCAAATACTACGTACAGAATCGGAATTCCCCTCTTACAATTCGTACAGCGCCCTCTTTGTATACAAAATGAAATGATTGGAATTAGTTCTTTTGGCTTTAGTACATACTTACAATAATGACAATGCGAACGCGGTGTAATAATAGACTCGCCTAAAGGAACCCTTATTGCGATTAGCATAAAAAAAGAACCAAACACCATACCCACTAACAATGCATATATATAAGTGAACATCCCTTCCTCTCCTTTCCAAAAGAACATAACAAAAAAAGGAGAGAACTTCTACTTCATATTATCCTTTATTCTACTAAAAAAGCAGGCCATTTTCTGGCCTGCTTTCCCCTCTTTTATACGATGAAATATACCGCTTTTAATGGTCCGTGTACTCCGACAACAAGATTCATTTCAATGTCAGCAGAGTTACTAGGTCCTGTAATAAAGTTGATACAAGATGCCGCTGTCTCGCCATTTTCTACACGTGAGTTCATATCCTGAACTGCTTGCGTAATACGAGGCACAAGTGTTTCACGTGGAATAATAGCAAAGTATACAGTCGGTAAAAAGTGTAAAGAACGTCCTTGCCCTTTATGACTTTGTACAACAATTGTACCAGATTCAGCTAATGTATAATCACTAAATGCAATACCGATATTCGCTTTTTCAGCTATACGCATATTTTCGTCTTTTCTCTCTGGATCCCATACGTTTACTTCAATATCTCGCTTTGGAAGTTCTTCTTTAAATAAAGATGTTAAACCATATGCATCAAAGCGTTCATCTGCTGATAATAAAATAGGTCCCCCGCCGTTTTCCATGATTACTTTTTGAAGGTCTTCATACAAACGGTCATTTGTCGTTTCTACTACAGTTGTATGAATGTTTGTACATTGCTTTTTAAATACTTCTAGTAATTCTTCTTGTGAATAATCTTTTAACGTTTCTATATTCACATTACTTTTCCATACTGGACGCTCGACACCTTCTCTTTTACGCGCACGCCCAAGTTCTTTTGCAATGTTATCTAGAAAGGAATCACGGTTTTGAATTAATCCTGCCATTATTTATTCCCGCCTTTCTTATGATCTTTATACCAATCACGGAATCTTTCTTTACTTGGCGCTGGGAATTCACGAATATCCGTCCAGTTTTTAAGTGGTCCAACACCTTTTGATACACGGTTACCAGATGTGAATGGACTCATTGCTGCTGGTGCCATTTTTGATCCCATTTTGTATAATGCAGCTGAAGAAGCACCCATACTAAACATTTTCATCGCTAATTTTTCTGCAAGTGGCGCACGTCCTTCTTGTTCAACGATTACTTGGCGATGCTTTAATAATAAATCATGTAATGGAATTTTTACTGGACAAGCCTCTGTACATGCTCCGCATAAACTAGATGCATAAGGAAGCTCTTTGTAATCATCATATCCACCTAAAAGTGGTGTTAATACCGCACCGATTGGTCCTGAGTAAATCGATCCATATGAATGTCCACCAACGTGACGATATACAGGACATACATTTACACAAGCTGCGCAACGAATACATTGCAATACTGAACGGAATTCAGATCCAAGAATTTGAGAACGACCATTATCAACAACAACTAAATGGAACTCTTCAGGTCCATCAACTTCCTCTTCTTGAATTGGTCCTGCTACTGTTACATAACTTGTTAACTTTTGACCTACCGCACTACGGCATAGTAAACCAACTAAAACATCTAACTCTTCCATCGTCGGAACCATACGTTCCATACCCATTACTGCTATTTGTGTTTTCGGAATCGACATAACAAGATCCGCATTACCTTCGTTCGTTACTAAACAAAGAGATCCCGTATTTGCAACAGCGAAGTTACAACCCGTCACACCAATTTCTGCATCCATAAATTTCTCACGAAGTTGTTTACGAACAAACTTTGTCATCTCATATGGATCATCAGAATTTTCATAGCCAAGTTTTTCTTTAAATACATCGCGAATTTGCGTTCTATTTTTATGAAGTGCAGGCGCAATAATATGTGAAGGTGGATCGTTATCTACTTGCAAGATATACTCTCCTAAGTCACTTTCTAACACTTCACAACCAATTTCTTCAAGCGCATGGTTCATACTAATTTCTTCTGTTACCATCGACTTTGATTTCACTACTTTTTTCGCTTGTTTCTTTTTCGCGACGTCTTGAATATACTTTGCTGCTTCTTCTTTCGTTTTCGCAAAGTACACATGGCCGCCTCTTTTTGATACATTTTCACTTAACTGCATTAAGTAATAATCAAGATTTTCTAACGTATGTTGACGAATTTGTTCACCTAGTTCACGCCACTCTTCCCAGTTTCCCAATTCGTCCGCTGCTTTTAATCGATTCGTATATAAACGCGTTTGTGCAGAAGATACTGCTCCGCGCATAAACGAATCTTGAATTCCATCGCCTACGCGATCATTAAATTTTTTCTCACTGATTTTCATAGACATAGCTTATGTTCCCCCTTCATGAGCGACTATTCAGTACCTCAGCAATATGCATTACTTTTACTTCTTTTCCTAAACGCTCAATTCGTCCGCCAATGTTTAACAAACACCCACAATCTGCACCGATTAAATAATCAGCACCTGTTTCCATTACACTATCTACTTTTTCATCTACCATTTGCTCAGAAATCGGAGTCATCTTAACTGAAAACGTTCCCCCAAACCCACAACAATTTTGCACGTTTGGCAGTTCTCTCACAGTTAATCCCTTTACATTAGACAATAAAATTCCTGGTGCCTCTTTTACTCCAAGCAGGCGTGTCATATGACAAGACTTATGAATAGTAGCTATTCCTGGTAAACTTGCACCCACATCTGTCACTTTTAAAACATCTACAATAAATTGTGTAAATTCATATGTTTTATCAGCAACCTTTTGTGCACGTTTAGCCCATTTCGGGTCATCTTTAAAAACATGCGGATACTCATGAAACATTGTCGCACAAGAGCCAGATGGCGTAACGATATATTCTGCATCTTCGAAAGTCTCAATCATATGTTTCATCGCTTCTTTTGCTGCTTCTACATGGCCGCTATTATAAGCAGGCTGACCACAACAAACTTGTGCTTCCGGAAATTCAATTTCACAACCTAAACGCTCCAACACTTCAACTGTTGCTTTACCGACATTTGTTTCAAACATATCGACTAAACAAGTAACAAATAAAGTAACTTTCATAATTATTACTCCCCCTCTTTACAACTTCGCCAACAAACATATGGTCATCAGATGACTTAAGAGAAAAGAAATAGGCTCAACCATGACCTATCCTCTCCCTTTTCTAAAGAAAACGCTTACTTAATCTTTCTCTATTTTATCAGAAAATTAGATTTTTTAAAGATTAAATTACGAATTTATATCGTTTCTACCTGTGACAATATGTTCTACATTTGTTAAATGATCTAGCATTGCTTGCTGCGCTAATTCTACATCTTGTTTTAAAACCGCATCATATATAACTTGATGCTCTTCTATAAGTCGTTCTGATGTCGTTTGTTCACCATATAAAATAATGCGTCTTGATTCACCAATCGTTTCAGCAATCATCTCTGAAACATGATTCATGAGTTCAAGCAAAATGCTATTATGCGAAGACTCTGCAATTCCCATATGGAACTGAAAATCTGCTTTTTCGCCAGCCTTTTCATCTCCAATGCTCTTTGCCATTTCATCTAACCAATGTTTCATATTTTGCAAATTATCTTCCGTACGTTTTGCCGCTGCTGCTCGAACTGCCCCCACTTCAAGCACCTTTCGCACTTCTAATAAATTCAAAATATCTTCTTTCTTCATTAATAATCTATTGTTTAATGATTTTGTTAATGAAGAAGAATCAAAGTTCTTCACATATGTGCCTTCTCCTTGCTTCATTTCAATTAAGCCCATCGCTCTTAGCGCACTTAACGCTTCACGAACAGCAGATCTGCCAACTTGAAACTGCTCAGCTAATTGATGCACAGGAAGTAGCTTGTCACCAGGTTTTAACGTACCATTTTTAATCATTGTTAAAATAGCTTCAGATACTTCTTCGTAAATTTTTTTCGGTTTAATAGATTTGTACTCCAGTTAAATCACCTCAGTATCTTCCAAACAACAATTGAAACGATTTATAAGAACTTAGCATCCATACCTATTTTAGAACGAATTGGTAAGAAGTACAAATGTTTTGTTCATAAAATAGTCAAATTTTTAATATTTATTTGCTATTAATTTATATCTATTCCTATATTCATTTACATTCAATTGAAAAAGCATGTCCTTCACATTAGAACATGCTTTCTTCATCTTGTATGTTTAATTTAATAAATACTGTTGTTCCCTTACCTTTTTCACTTTCTATTTTCCACTCACCATCATGTATATGAACAATTTGCCTTACAATCGCAAGACCTAAACCTGTTCCACCATGTTGGCGACTTCTCGCTTTATCAACTCGGTAAAAACGCTCACCAAGATTCTCTAAATGCTCTGCATCAATACCTATTCCTGTATCCTTTATTTTCAACTTACAGTAATCGTCTATTTGCTCTAGCGTTATTATGATATTCCCGTTTTGATTTGTATACCGTATCGCATTATCTAACACGTTATGAAGAACTTGTTGCATACGATCTTCATCAATCATTACGATAATTTCAGGATTTAAATTCGTTGAAATACGAAGTTTTTTTTCTATAAACTTTAGTTCATACGTATCTAACACATCTTCAATAAGCTGCGAGAACACAATAGGTTGCTTCTTTAGAGGAAAATGTTCACCTTCTAGTTGCGCTAAATCTAATAAATCATGAACGAGACGCTGCATACGATCCGCTTCTTTATGAATAAGCTGCGTCACTTTTTCTTGCTGCGGTCCCTTTGCTACACCATCTAAGATAGCCTCACTATATCCTTTTATATAACTAAGCGGTGTTCTAAGTTCATGCGAAACGTTAGCCAAAAATTCCTTACGCTTTACATCTTCTGTTTCTAAAGAATGCGCCATTTTATTAAATGCTTTTCCTAATCGTCCAATTTCATCTTCTGAAGAAATGGTAATCCGCTCCGAGAAATCTCCAGTAGCGAAATGATTGGCAACCCGCTCCATTTGCGAAAGCGGCTTCGTAATCGCTATAATAATTTTTCTCCCAATCCATATCGTAATTAAAATCATAGCAATTGCTAGCGGGGCTAAAATAAGACCCATATCATATATTAAGTCTTTTATACTTTTTAAAGGAATATAAGAATATACAATTCCAACTAACTTTTTATTATCTAAAACAGGGATAACAACACCCATAATATTCCGATCAAAATGTTCTTCATATCCTACCTTTGTCACCGTTTTACCATCTAGTAGTGTTTGTCTATCCCCTTCACTTATAAGAGAATGATGATGCACATCAAAAGGCAAACATGCGCTTAGATCACGTGGATTGGAAACGAAAAGAACGTCTGAACTAGATATTTGATCAAATGCTCTTACTTTCTCTTCAAAAGTTGACATTCCTTCATTCTTATCATATTGCGTTGCAAGACGCTTTCCTTCCATTACTAATGAGTCTTTTAAATTATCAACGTATAACTTTTCATACGAGTATAAAGATACAAAATAAAGAAAGGAAACTGTTACACATACTGCACATACTACTGTAAGCCAAAGCTTTTGTACCATCGTAAACATACGTTACACCTCAAATTTATAGCCTACACCCCAAACAGTTTGAATGTAGTTTCCACTTTCTCCAAGTTTCAAACGCATCGTTTTCACATGTGTGTCTACTGTTCTTGTACTTCCCGCATAATCATACCCCCACACCTTTTCAAGCAATTGTTCCCGGCTAAATACTTGTCCTGTATGTTGGCAAAGGAAATATAGTAAATCAAACTCCTTTACTGTAAGAGAAATCGGATCGCCATCTGCCTCAATCCTCCTACTTTTTTCATTAATAAGAATGGGACCAAATTGAATCTCCTCTTGCTGTTCTTGCTTTGTATAACGTCTTAGTACAGCTTCCATACGAGCAATTAATTCACCTGGACTAAACGGCTTTACAATATAATCATCTGCTCCCATGCGTAAACCGTTCACCCTATTCCACTCTTCACCTTTTGCCGTTAAAAATATAATTGGCACATCTGACGTTTTTCGAATCTCTTTGCAAACTGAAAGTCCATCCATCTCTGGCATCATAATATCTAATACAACGAAATCATAATGATCTGACTCTAATTTTTTAAGAGCCTCTTTTCCATTTTCAGCTTCTCCCCACTCGTATCCGAAGTTATCTAAGTACATTCCGACAAGTTGCCTCATGTCACTTTCATCATCTACAACTAGCACTCTATATTTACCCATTGTCCTTCCCTTCCCTCTCTATGAGTTGAAATGGTCCTTTTCCGACTTTAATTGTTTGTTTTATTTTCATACTCTTCATATCCATGACGCACACTTCATCACTATCATAACTTGCTACATATCCTTCTGCCCCGCTTTTCAAAAATGCAAATGGATTCGAGCCTACTTCAACGGAAGCTACCTCTTTATACGTACTAATATCAAATTTTCTAAGCGTATTCGAACCATGGCTTAATGCATATACGTACTTATTATCTTTCGTTATGTTCACAGGCATAAACGGAGCGTGTAAAGAACGTACCATTTCGCCGCTCTGTAAAGAATACACTAATACTTTCTCATTCACTTGATTTCCATCACCATGTCCGCCAATCCATATCTCTTTTCCATCCGGACTAATCGTTGCTCCTGTTGATGCTGGTGGAATCATAAAGGATTGTATAACCTCTTTTTTCTTTGTATCAATTGTCGTTAGCTTCGTATCATAAAAGTTTAGTACAGATAACTGGTTATGATACTCTACCAGGGTTATCGGTCCTTTTCCTGTTGAAACACTTCCTGTCTCTTTCCCTTCTATCGTAAAGAACCTAACCTTTTGTGCATTTTGATCGGCGGCAAACAATTGTTTTTTATCTTCTGATACAACCACATTTACAATGCCTTTTCCAGTTTTATATTTTTCCACTTGCCTTCCTTCTGCTAGTGAATATACATACATGTATTCTAACTGCTTACCATATACAAGTATGTCCTCGCCGTTTGGAAGTAGTGCAATTCCTGCCATCGGTTCATTTAATTCCCATGTCGTAATTAATTTATTAGTTTTTTTATCAATAAAACTAATACTGCCTTCTTTTATATTCGTTGTTATAATAATACTCTTATCTTCAGTAATTGGTGTATATGAACTTCCTTGACACCCTACTAATAGAAATAAAAAACAGAGAAGAAAAACATACTTTCTCAAAAGATTCCCTCCATTTTCGAATGATTTCGTTATAATTGTAAAATAACAAATAAATGTGTGGAAAGTGTGAAATCTTCCTTTCTTATTCAACTTACATATATAATGTACAACAAATAGAATTTGAGGTGTGCAAATTATGCTTTTTCCTGATTTAGCGAATAAAATTGTACGGGAAGTACGCAGACTAATTACAGAAAATATTATTATCATTAATATACAAGGTGTTATTATCGCCAGTACAGATGCAAAAAGAATCGGTCAATTTCATGAGGGAGCACTCCGCTGCGCGAAACAAAAGAAAACCGTCATCATTACAAAAGAAGATGAACGACGGTTGCAAGGTGTAAAAGCCGGGATGAATCTTCCTTTACTATTTCATGACGAAGTAATTGGTGTTATTGGAATTACAGGAGAACCCGACAATATTTCACAATACGGAGAAATATTACGGAAGATGACCGAATTATTAATTCATGAAAACTATTTTTTAGAGCAATTAGAACTTGAACACCGTTCTTATGAAGCATTTGTCTTTGATTGGCTTCAAAATACAGACTGGTCTTCAAGTTTTCTCGATCGTGCAAAAACACTTGGCGTTGATTTATATAAGAAGAAACAACTTATTTTGTTTTCGATTGATCAAAATGATACGATGCTCCAGCGTAAAGTTTGGCAACATATTCGCAATCTATTAGCAAAAGACCATCTATTTGTTCGCTGGGGAAATGATCGATTTATTTTATTTTCAGCGATGAGCTCTAAAGAACAAACTTACCTATTTTTAAAACGGTTAAAACATGACTGTGAAACTTTATTTTCTATCCCTTTATATATGGGGATTGGGCAAACCGTTACGCCAAGCAAGATGCACATATCATATGAACAAGCACTACGAGCGCTTTCTGTGTCACTTGAAACGAAAAAAATTGTATTTAATGAAGATTTACGTTTAGAAATGTGCTTACAAGATATTTCTATCGAAACGCGAGAACAGTTTCTAGAGCGTACCATTGAAAACTTAGTACAATCTCCTGAGCTCATGCACACTTTACGTTTATTTATCGATTATAACCAATCTTATAAACAGACAGCTGAGCAATTACATATACACATTAATACATTGCATTACCGACTAAAAAAAATTGAAGAACATACCGGACTTGATCCGAAACAATTCAAAGATTTAAATGTTTTATACTTCGCACTCCTTTTATTAGATAATCATACAAAAAAGAACGATAAAACAGATTAATCTTCAGATGATTATACATAGAAAGAATCCTCCAACTTTTTTATCATTATAATGAAAGCACTGTTACAACGTTTTTATTATGACTAAACACGTTAACAGTTTGAGGGGGATTTCCAATGTTAGAAAAGCAAATTATTCATTCATTCGTATCCATTGTTGGCGAAGATAATGTAGATACATCCAATATGGGGCGCTTAACTTATAGTTATGATGCCACTCCAAACTTCCAAGCAATGCCTGATGCAGTCATTGCTCCTCGTAATACAAATGAAGTAGCTGAAGTGTTAAAAGTATGTAACTCTCACAAAATCCCTGTGTATGTTCGTGGTTCTGGAACAAACCTTTGTGCAGGAACTTGTCCACTAGAAGGCGGTATCGTCCTTATTTTCCGCCATATGAACAATATTTTAGAGATTGATGAAGAAAATTTAACAATTACCGTACAAGCTGGTGTCATTACACTTGATATTATTAAAGCAGTAGAAGAAAAGGGATTATTTTATCCGCCAGATCCAAGCTCGATGAAAATTTCTACAATCGGCGGTAATATTAATGAAAACTCAGGCGGATTACGTGGGTTAAAATATGGTGTAACACGTGATTATGTAATGGGTCTTGAACTTGTCTTACCAAATGGTGATATCATTCGTACTGGTGGTAAATTAGCAAAAGATGTTGCTGGTTACGATTTAACTCGTCTATTTATCGGTTCTGAAGGAACACTTGGAGTAGTAACAGAAGCGATATTAAAACTTGTTCCTATGCCTGAAACGAAGAAAACAATGCTGGCACTCTACGAAGATATTAATGAAGCTGCACGTGCTGTTTCTTCTATTATTGCAAATAAAATTATTCCAGCGACACTTGAGTTTTTAGACCAACCGACAATTGAAGTTGTAGAAGAGTTTGCACAAATCGGTTTACCAACTGACGTAAAAGCAATTTTATTAATTGAACAAGATGGTCCACCCGAAGTGGTCGATCGAGATATTGAAAAAATGGCTAACGTTTGCCACTCTATGAATGCAGTTGATGTTCGCGTTGCAAAAGATGAAGCGGAAGCAGATGCACTTCGTACAGCACGCCGTAGCGCACTATCAGCACTTGCAAGATTAAAACCGACGACAATATTAGAAGATGCAACAGTACCTCGTTCACAAATTGCTCCGATGGTTGAAGCTATTAATGCCATCGCAAAAAAATTTAATATTCCTATTTGTACGTTTGGACACGCTGGTGATGGAAACCTACATCCAACTTGTATGACAGATGCCCGTAATGAAGAAGAAATGCACCGTGCTGAACAAGCTTTTGCTGAAATATTTGCGAAAGCAATTGAGCTTGGTGGTACGATTACTGGTGAACATGGTGTTGGGGCGATGAAAGCTCCCTATTTAGAAATGAAATTAGGTAAAGAAGGTATTGCCGCTATGCAAGGGATTAAACAAGCCTTCGATCCAAATAACATTATGAATCCTGGAAAGATGTTCGCGAAAGACACTCGTAAAAGAGTGGTGGTTGAGCGATGACAACATTAAATAAAGAAAACATTCAAAAGGAATTTAAAGAACGATTAAGTGAAGATGAGCTACTAAACTGTATGCGCTGCGGGTTCTGCTTACCTACTTGCCCTACTTACATTCAATCTGGGTATAAAGAATCACATTCACCGCGCGGACGTATCGCATTAATGAAAGCTGTCGTTGATGGTTTAATCGAGCCAGATGAAGATGTTGAAAATACTTTAAACGTTTGCCTTGGCTGTCGTGCTTGTGAACCTGTTTGTCCATCTGGTGTGAATTATGGACATTTATTAGAAGAAGCCCGTGATATTATTAATCAAAATAAAAAATTCTCTATGCCAGTGAAAGCCGTTCGTAAAATCGTTTTTGAAGGATTATTCCCACATCAAAATCGAATGAGAACTTTAACTGGACTTATCGGATTTTACCAACGTTCCGGCTTACAAACGTTAACTCATAAAACAGGTATTATGAAGTTATTCCCTGAAACACTTGCAACGATGGATCTCGTTTTACCAAAAGTCCCTAAAATGAAAGCAATGAAAGATCGTCCTACATTTTTATCTGCTGAAAGTACAAAGAAAAAACAAGTTGCATTCTTCACAGGCTGTTTAATGGATACGATGTTTTTAGAAACAAATAACGCAACGATGAAACTTCTTCAATTAGCCGGTTGTGATATCGTTATCCCGCAAACACAAAGTTGCTGCGGTGCATTACATGGACATGCTGGTGAAAAGAGTGGAGCAAAAGAATTAGCGAAACGAAATATAAAAGCATTCGAAGACTTAAACATCGACTATATTATTACGAATGCAGGTGGTTGCGGGGCTTACCTCGTAGACTATGATTATCTTCTAAAAGATGATCCAGAATGGGCTGAACGTGCAAAGCAGTTTGTTTCTAAAATTAAAGATATTACCGCTATTCTAGTAGAACTAGATTTCCATAAACGAACTGACTTACGACTCACGCCGCAAATTATTACGTATCAAGATTCTTGCCATTTACGTAACGTTATGCGAACATCTTCTGAACCTCGTATGCTACTAGAAGCCATTCAAGGCGCAACATACCGTGAAATGAAAGATGCGGATCGCTGCTGTGGTTCGGCTGGTATATACAACATTGTACACTCAGAATTATCAATGGAATTTCTAGATTATAAAATGGACCGTGTACATGAAACAGATGCAGCAACAATTGTCACTGCAAATCCAGGGTGCCTATTACAAATGAAACTAGGTATTGAACGTGAAGGTCTATCTCATAAAATGAGAGGAATTCACATTGTAGATTTATTATTAGAAGCAATTGAAACTAACTCGTAATAACTCGTAACATACGTAATAATAGGAAAACGGCTATCTCCTTCGTCTATGTAAAGAGATAGCCGCTTTTTTGTCTGCTACAACATTAAAAATATGTTACTTTATTATAAAAAAGAACAACAGAAACATTACAGTTTTGTAAAAAACAATCCAGTATATTCCTTAAAAAAACGTTCAAACCATTGATACAATAGGATTCTTCATTTTCAATATAGGTACATTTATCCAAAAACCTCCTATTAAAACGAAGTATAAAAATGCTGAAAATTCCTTTTACACTCTACGTTTCTCTTATTTCTCTCCTTTTCTCTCCTTAGGATAAATTAGGTAAATTTTAAGTCTATGAATTTTTTTCCATCTTTTTTCTCGTAAATTGTATGCTACGATGGATTTGTCAGTCAGACAGGCTGTCAAAAACAAATCGTGTGAAAACAAATTAAAACTTTATATAGGGGGACACACATCATGAAAAAGCGTGTTTTATTATCTGTAGCTGCTGCAACAGCTCTTACTTTAGGAGTATCTTCTTTAGATGCACAAGCTGCAACAGTACAACCATCTAACATAAAGGTTCAAAATATTCAGCATTCAAAAGTGATGATGAAGCAAATGAACCAACAAGAGTTACAAGCATTCTTACAATCTATGGGAGTTGAATCATTAGCACAATGGCAACAAGGAAACTTCCAACCAAATTGCTTCGTTCCTGGTCAACAACCTACTGAAAATGTTGTAACTGAGCAACCAACAGCTAAGCCAGAAACTCAAAAGCCTGTTGAACAAAAACCTGCTGAGCAAAAGCCTGCTGAACAAAAGCCAGAAGCTCAAAAGCCTGCTGAAAACAATAATACGCAAAAACCTACAGAACAAAAACCTGCTGAGCAAAAGCCTGCTGAAGAAGCAAAATCTTTAAGCGAGTTCGAACAACGTGTTGTTGAATTAACAAACGCTGAGCGTACAAAACAAGGCTTACCAGCACTAAAAATCGATACTGAATTAAGCAAAGTAGCGCGTGTTAAATCTGAAGATATGCAAAAAAATAACTACTTTGATCATAACAGCCCTACATACGGGTCTCCGTTTGACATGATGAAGAAATTTGGTATTTCTTATACATCTGCAGGTGAAAACATCGCTCAAGGCCAACGTACACCTGAAGAGGTAGTACAAGCTTGGATGAACAGTGCTGGACACCGTGCAAACATCTTAAATAACGGCTTCACTCACATCGGTGTTGGTTATGTAGAAAGCGGTAACTACTGGACACAACAATTTATTACGAAGTAAATAGATAAAAAGAGTCTTCTCATAATGAGAAGACTCTTTTTAAGTTTCGTAACTTTCTATTATGTATGAATATAAAATGTAGGACATAAACAAAATAGATCCGCAACTTATTACGCTAAGCAATACATAAAATCCCCACTTCAAGTTCAAAAACAAGGAAAACAGTATACCACATGCCATCACTTGAAAAATTCGTCTACTCACTAAACGAATTTTTTGTAATTTAATTGGATCTTTTTCTTTACCCTTTATCTTTTTAAAATCTTTGCTAAGCATAAAAAGAAACATACTAATCCCGATCGTTAATCCTGTCTGAAAGGATATAAAACTTCCAAAATTAATAACGAGAATAAGCATATGAATAAACAACATAAATAAAGTAATCGTCTTTATAAATCCGTCTATAATGAAATGCTCTCCTCCATTAAACTTATATATATTATGTGAAATAATATACACAAATCCATGTAAAAAAATAATAAGAACCGGAATAAATGCAACAACAACTTGTTTACTCATAAATTCGTTCGGCCCACCATTTTCGTTCCAATGTACTGCCAAACGTTCTGGTAAATATGGATAGATGCATAGGGTAAATAAAAGACAAGCGAAAAATATTCCTAGTATATATTTATATTTGACCAAGTAATTCTCACCTCTCTTTTCTCTTTACGGCTTCGCTTCTTTTAGAGAAATTCCTGCAAAAATTTACTTTTCTCAAATTAAAACTTACACTTTACACATTTTCCCTTTGAAATTCTTTCATTATATTGTTTAATTTTGTAGGAAACGGTACATCAATTTCGATCTCTTCTTTCGTAATTGGATGCAAGAAATTAATTTTCATTGCATGTAACGCTTGTCCTGACATATATGTTGTTTGTCCACCATATAACACATCCCCAACTAGCGGATTACCATTATGGCTCATATGCACACGAATTTGATGCGTTCTACCTGTTTCTAATTGTAAGGTTACAAAGGTTGTATTGTGCTTTTTAAAATACTTTTCTACTTTATAGTATGTAATAGCTTCATCACCCTTTGGGGAAACACGACGTCTCGTAGCATGATGTCTATCCCTTCCAATAGCAGCGTCAATTGTACCCTTCTTCTTTTTCACTTTCCCTTCAACAAGCGCAGCATACGTTCTTTTTATTTTTCGTTCCATTAATAAACGATCCATAATCGCGCCAGCAATTCTATGTTTAGCAAACACGACACCACCTGTCGTATCTTTATCTAAACGATGAATATGGCGAACCTTCGTCTCTAAACCTTGCATTTGAAAATGAAAAGCAACAAGGTTTGCAAGTGTTCCCGTTCCACCTTTTTCGGCAGGGTGCGTGTCCATTTTCTCTGGTTTATTTACGATAAGTACGTGATCATCTTCATATACTACATGTAGCTCACCATATTCTGGCTCTACACCGTACTCTTCCTCCATAAACATGTGAACTTGGAATTTATCGCCCTCTTTTAAAAGCTCATTCCATCTTCTCTGTTCACCGTTAACAGTAACACCTTTTTCCATACGAAGCTGATGTAATAACTTTTTCGGTAGTTCCCATTCTACTTTTAATAACGATTCGATACTTATACCAGTCCATTTAGCCGGTACAGTAATTTCGCACCATTCGCCCTTCTTCTTTGTTTCCATACTATATCACCTTATTTCTATTGATTCTCTCATTGTAACGGAAAACACGCTTTGATGCATCGTCAAAAATAGAGGACAGCCTTATAATCGACTGCCCCTCACGCTCTAAGCCTTTTCATTTCCTGCAATACTTCTTCAGCTTTTTGCTCATACGATAAATCTTTGAAGAAATCCGCCAATCGTTTATAGTCGTTGTATGTATCTAATAAGTCGTCTATTTTCTCTCCTTTCATAACTTGCTGCTTTTGCTTCATTTTTACTGGATACCGATAGCCCGATAGCTCTTGTATTTTGTAATACTCATCCTCTACTTGAATAACCTTTACAAGTTCCTCCTCTTCTGCGTCCATCGTATATCCATCAAACTCTCTAAGCAGTTCATAAATGATATGAGTCCATTCATCTTTTGGATAAAATCCTTTTTCTAATCGATAACCGACAATGCGATACATATGCCCATCGTTTTCTGAAAATTCTACTGTATCATTTAGCTTAAATTTGAAATAACGAAACATTGCCTTCACCTACTTATATGTAATGTTCTTATCACATACTATTTGCAAAATGTAGGCCTTGCTATTCATAAAAAAATACTCATCTATAAGATGAGTATTTTTTTATGATGATTTTTCTCGTTTTTTCCGAAATGGCAGCCACCAATTCCAGTCTCCAAACAACTTCATTAAGCTTGGTACAAGCATAAGACGAATAACGGTTGCATCAAGGAATATCGCTAATGCCACGCCAAGACCCATTTGCTTTACTGGTAAAATATCAGTAAATGCGAACGCACCCGTTACAACGATCATAATTAAAGCAGCTGACGTTATAATTCTACTCGTTGAAACGAGCCCTTCTAACGTTGCTTGATCATTATCTCCTGTTTCTTCATAAAGCTCATGAATACGTGAAATAAGAAATACTTCATAATCCATGCTAAGCCCAAATACAAGGCCGAAAATGAAGATTGGTAATACAAATAAAACAGGACTCGCTTCTAAACCAAAATGACCACCCTCAAATAACCAAACGACAATTCCAATTGTTGCACTTAAACTAAGTACGTTCATAATAATTGCCTTAATTGGAATGAGTATAGAACGGAATGCAAATAATAAAATGACAAAGGTTGATCCGAATATAACTGACATACCAATTGCAACTTTATCTTTAATTTCATCTTCTAACTCTTTTTGGAACGTCGTCATTCCGCCTAGGTAGTACGTAACATCATTTTCTTTATAATTACTTTTGAAATCACGAACCCACTGTTTCGCAGTTTCTGTACGAGGCTTCGTATCCAAAAAGACTTCTATTATTGTCTTATTTCCTTTTGAGTACGCTTCAAATACAGGAGCTATTTTTGCCGCTTCTGGCGACTGCAATATACCAGCAACTTGATCTGCTTTCATTCCGGTTAACCCATCGTATAAACTTCTTACCTCATATACTTTCTCATCATCTTTTAACTTTTGAACAACTTCTTCTATCTTTTGTAAACTCTCTTTTTCTTTTATATTTTTTTTCGTCTCTACTACTAATGTAACATCAGCATGTGTTTGAACCGTTTTATTAAATGTTTCTTCATATTTCTCATAAGCAACTCTAGTGTCACTCTTTTCAGGTAACGCTTCAACACCAGGAAACTGCAAATTAGCTGTACGTAGCGGTAATAAACAAATAACAATAAATGTTGTAACAGCAATAATCATTATGATTGGATGTTTCATTACAAATTGTGCAAATTTACGCCATGCCTTTGCCGGTGTATGTGCTACTTGATTCTTTTTTAATATTCGTTTTCCAATTAAAGATAACAGTGCTGGAAGAAGTGTAAGTGAGAATAAAATACTCATAATCACAACAATCATCCCGCTTATGGCAACAGACTGAATATAATCAATTTTAAAGAAAAATAAGCCTGATAAACCAACGAATACGCATAATCCTGAAAATACGATCGCACGTCCTGCCGTTT
Source organism: Bacillus cereus group sp. N11 (assembly GCF_016483605.1). Lineage (NCBI taxonomy): Bacteria > Bacillati > Bacillota > Bacilli > Caryophanales > Bacillaceae > Bacillus > Bacillus cereus group sp. N11. The sequence continues at coordinate 209,063 of NZ_JAEHBN010000007.1, read as the reverse complement.
GATACGTAATCGCTATCGCTTCTTTCACCGTTCTCTTCGCAACTTCCTCTCGAAAACGATTCACAAATAACAGTGCAAAATCAATGGATAGTGCAAGTCCAATCATCGGTGCAACATTTAATACGAAAATAGATAACTCTTTGTCGCTACCTATAAAATATAAAATCCCCATCGTACTAATGACACTAAGCGCGCCATTTACAATCGGTAAAATAGATGCCAAAAGGCTACCAAATGAAAATAGTAATACGAGAAATGCAATTGGTAAACCAATCATCTCTGCTACTTTTAAATCATTTTGTGTTCTTTCATTAATCTCTTGATTAATTTTTGGAAATCCTGTAGGTGTTACTTTTAATGCTGTATTACTTTCCTTCTCAATAGTATCAGCGAACTGTAATGTCTTTTCCATACGTTCTTTAGTTGTTTTCCCGGAAAATAATATTGTCGCATAACCGATATTATCTTGTAACATTTCTTTATTTTGCACTGGATGATGGAAAGATTCATATTTCTCGTTCTCTTCAACCTTCTTTACAATGCTCTCTATTTGCTTTTTAAAATCCTCATGTGAAGCATCCTTATTCCTTTCAAAAACAAGTAGGAGCGTATCTTGAGACCTCTTAAAATCTTTATCTAAAATTTCTTTCGTCTTTTGATAGTCCCCTTCCGTTTGAAAACCATCACCACCTAATACTCCCGGTAGCTTTGGAGCAAAAATACCGAGTGCTATCGCAAGCAATAGTAGCGCTACAATTACTGTATAACGAAACTGATACAAGAAAGTTCCTAACTTCCCCCACTTATCCACTTTATGTACATTTGTCTTCACACATTTTCACCTACTTTAAATAATTCAATTATCACTTATACTGTATCACATCTTCATACAAACAAAAAACGTCTGGAAACACTATAATGATAGTTTTTCCAGACGTTTTTTATCTCTCTTTATTGAGCTGAAGCCTCTTAGTAAGTAAACGATGATAATAAATCGCGATAATTAACAAAATACCACCTACGCAATAACCTGCTAAAATATCAGTTGGATAATGTACATTTAAAATAACTCTACTTAATCCAATCGATACAATTAATATACCCATCGAAATGGTTATAACATATTTCCCAGTTACACTCTTCAAATTTGCCGCAATGATATAAGTAAGAAAACCGAATGTCATAATAGATAACATTGCATGCCCACTAGGGAAGCTATACCCAAGTGCATCTAATGCTTCATTTAACGACGGACGCTCCCTTTTCACAATTTCTTTTATTCCTTTATTAACGAGATGTGTGATCAAAATCCCCATTGGATACACGATCATTGCAGCATAATAACGTTTCTGCAAAAAAACAAGCAAACTTATAATAAGTATAGTTACAATTCCAATTGCTGATCCTAACTTTGTAAAGTATGAGAAAAAAGTAAGTGAGCTCTCCGTTTGTAACCCCTTTACTAATCCGCGGACATATGTATCCATCACTGTAACGCCACCTGCATGTACGCGCCAAGCAATAATACTAAATACTGTAAGTAATAAAATAACACATATTACCTCATACTGATGTAACTTCTTCTTCAAACGATTTCCTCCTACTATGAAAAAATGCGATTTCTACTTTAGAAACCGCATTTCCTTACTTATTTACCTTTTGTTTTTAATTCTGTCCAGTAACGATCATAGTCTTTTAACTTATCGTCTACATCAACAAGCCATTCTGTGCGATCTAATTCTTCTTTCGTTAAGAAGATCATATGGTTCTCACGATATTCTTTACTATGAAGAGGGTGAGCTTTTTCATTTGGATTACTGTACCCAATTGACTCGTAGTTTTTCACACTTACTTTCTCATCTAATAAATAGTTCATAAACTTCTCTGCAAGCTCTTTGTTTTTTGCACCTTTTGGAATTGCTAACGTGTCGGCCCAAATTGTGCCGCCTTCTTTTGGTACAACGTACTCTACATCTTTATTATCTTTTGCGATAAATGCTGCATCTCCAGACCAAACTGTTCCGATCCAAGCATCTTCTGTAATGAACTTTTGTTTAATGTTATCTGTATCAAATGCTAATAAATTTGGAAGTAGCTTCTGTAAATCAGTAGCTGCTGTCTTTAACTCTGCATCGTCTTTCGTGCTGTTTGAGAATCCATGCTTCTTAAGACCCATTCCTAATACTTCACGAGAATCATTTAGTAATGTTACATGTCCTTTATATTTCTCGTTCCATAAGTCAGCCCAGCTTGTAGGTGCTTCTTTCACATACTTTTTATTGTATGCAATCCCTGTTACGCCCCAAGTGTATACTAAAGAATATTTATTCTCTGGGTCAAATGCTGGCGTTTTGAAATTAGAAATCATATTTTCGATGTTCGGGATATTCTTCTTATCTAACGGCGCTAATAAATCCATTTTCGCCATTGTCTTAACCATGTAATCAGACGGCTGAATTAAGTCATACTTTGCGCCACCGGCTTGTAATTTCGCAAGCATTTCTTCGTTACTTGCATACTTATCATAGTTAATTTTTACGTTATATTTCTTTTCAAAATCTCTTAGCACTTGCTCATCAAAATTGTCAGCCCAGCTATAAATGTTTAACTCTTCTTTCTTTTCACCACAACCGGCAAGTACACCAGCAACAAGGCTAAAGCTAATTGCTGCGCCAGCTATTCTTTTCATTAATTTCATCGGTTTTACCCCCTCGTACTTTTTATATCGTTCGTATTATAAAGGAAGGTGTCCTCCAGAGTTTTCTTCACCATCTGCACCTTTGTTACGGAAGATTTCCGATAGCACCATTAATCCTACAATAACAACAATTAAAATTGTAGAAAGGGCATTAATTTCAGGTGATACTCCGCGCTTAACCATACTGTAAATGTATAATGGCAATGTTGTTGATCCTGGTCCTGATACGAAGAAACTAATTACAAAATCATCAATTGATAATGTGAATGTTAATAACGCTGCTGAAACAACTCCCGGTGCAATTGCCGGAAACGTCACATGGCGAAACGTTTGCCATGGCGTTGCTCCTAAATCATTTGCAGCCTCTTCTAAATCACGTCCCATGCTAGAAAGACGGGCCGCTAAAATAACAACAACAAATGAAATACTAAATGTAATATGTGCGATAATAATTGTTGTTTGTCCAAGTTCCATACCTAATTGACTAAATAGGATAAGTAAAGATAATCCCATTAATATATCAGGAATTAAAATAGGTAAATATACAAGACCATTAATGGCCCCTTCAAAACGATATTTGTAACGATGTAATGCTATCGCAAAAAACATACCAAGTATCGTTGTTACAACTGTTGTTATAACTGCAATCGTCATACTATTTACAAACGCATCAATAACATCTTGTTTTTGAAATAAATCTGTATACCAATGGAATGTAAAGCCTTCCCATTCCGCATTAATTCGAGAATCATTGAAGGAATATACCATTAAAACCATCATTGGAAAATACAAGAACAATAAAATTAACCAAGAATAAGAAACTAAAAACTTTTTCATTTTTGCCTATTCCCCTCCGTTCCCATCATATTTATATACTTTCGTTGCACGATAATATAAGTAAATTAACAGAACAGAGAATAGAACAACAATCATAGATAACGCAGATCCAAACGGCCAGTCACGCGCACCTAAGAATTGGTTTTGAATTACGTTTCCGATTAATGCTACTTTCGATCCACCCATCACGTCTGATACAACAAACATTCCGATAGAAGAAACGAATACTAAAATAGAACCAGTAGCAATTCCTGACATCGTCATTGGTACTGTTACATTCCAAAATGCTTTTACTGGTGTTGCACCTAAATCATAAGCTGCTTCTAGCTTACGCTTATCCAGCTGCTCAATTGCTGCATACACTGGTAAAATCATAAATGGTAATAAAGAATATACCATTCCAAGTATTACAGAAGGCGTATTATATAGTAAATTTAACGGTTCACTAATAATACCTAATTTTAATAACAGTGTGTTCACAAGACCTTGTGAACGTAAAATAACAATCCACGCATATGAACGAACAAGGAAGTTAATCCAAAACGGTATCGTTGCCAATAATAAAAGAATAGAACGATATTTACGATCAACAATTGTAATTGTATACGCAAATGGATAACCAATTAATAAACAAAGTACTGTTGTAATAACAGCAATCTTTACTGTTTCCCATAATGTTCCCATATACAATGGGTCAAACACACGTACTATATTATCTAACGTAAATTGCATTTCCACTGTTCCGTATGCTCCGCGCTGCATGAAGGCAAAACCCAATACGAATACAAGTGGAACTAGGAAGAAGATTAACAGCCACGCGACTGTAGGTAGTGCGAGTAATTTCCCTTTTTTCAATTTAAGGTCACCTCGTCCTCTTGCTCCCATCCTACATATACATTATCTCCAATGCTCCACTGTGCTGCTTCTTCAGCTGTTTGATACGCCATCAATAATTCTGCTGTTTTCTCATCACGTACATAAAGCTTTTCCATATTTCCAACAAACTCAATGTCTTCAATATGTCCAAGATGGTAATCTTCTAAAATTGGTTCTTCAACCGAACGTACCTTTACATTTTCAGGGCGAATTGCTACGTAGTCTTCCCCGTTTTTCACAATATTATTTTCACCGATAAATGTCGCAACGAACAACGTTTTCGGCTTATTATAAATTTCTTTCGGTGTTCCGATTTGTTCAATATGTCCTTTATTCATAACGACAATACGGTCACTCATGCTCATCGCTTCTTCTTGATCATGCGTTACGTATATGAACGTAATTCCTAAATTGCGTTGTAAGTTTTTCAATTCACGTTGCAAATCTTTTCTTAGCTTAAAGTCAAGCGCTCCAAGTGGCTCATCCAATAGTAATACACGTGGGTTATTTACAATCGCTCTCGCAATTGCTACACGCTGCTGCTGCCCACCAGACAGCTTCATAGGTTTACGATTACGGAACTCTAGTAACTGCGTTAAACGCATTGCCTCTTCAGCACGTTCTTTCTGTTCTGCCGCTGGTACTTTTTGCATTTTCATACCGAAACAAATATTTTTCTCCACATTCATATGCGGGAATAGTGCATAATGTTGGAACACTAAGTTCATATGACGCTTATATGGCGGCAAATCGTTAATCTTTTCATCATCTAATAAAAGATTCCCTTTAGTTGGAGTTTCAAATCCTGCGATCATACGAAGTAACGTCGTTTTCCCGCAACCACTCGGCCCTAAAATTGTTAAAAACTCTCCTTCTTTAATATCTAAAGAAAGCGGTGGGATAATCACTTGATTTCCAAAATGTTTTTCTACTGCTTCAACTTTAATAATTTTTTTCATTTTCCCGTCCTATCTACCTTAAATTTTAATTTTTATATTCATGAATAAATATTTATGTTTTATAGACTATTTTTTGTTTCGATCCAAACAAAATGGTTATTTAGCAAGCGTTCACTTCTATTCTTTATGTAGTATGTTTGATTCATTTTTTCATGATACATAATGTCGAACAGAAAAACCCCTTCCATTGCGAAGGGGCTATTATCATACGGCTACGCCTACTGATAAACACCATCATCATTTTAACAACTTTCGTATGAATTTTAAAGCACTTTTTGTAGAAGAGTAACGAATTTTCATATCGAATGCCGTAGATTGGGCTAAAATGCTTTTATAATGTGAAAAAGTCCGAAAACTTTCTTCCCCATGATAACTACCTAATCCACTACTTCCAACGCCCCCAAAAGGTAAATATGGCGTTGCAAGATGATAGACAACATCATTAATACACCCTCCGCCATATGAAATATTACTCGTCACTTTCTTTTGCACTTCTTTATTTTCAGAAAATACATATAGCGCTAACGGCTTCGGATGTTGCTGAATTGTGCCAATAACATCTTCTATTTTGTCATACTCTATAATCGGTAAAATCGGACCAAAAATTTCATCTTCCATAACAGCATCTTGCCACGTGATATCTGTTACTATTGTCGGCTCAATATGTAATGTATCTTTTTTATAGTTCCCGCCAATTACGACTTGACCATCTTGTAAGAATCGACATAATCGTTCAAAATGACGCTCGCTCACAATTTTTACGTAATTATCATTGTTCAGTGGCTCTTTTCCATACTGCTCCGTAATTTCATGTCTTAACGCCTCGATTAACTGTTCTTTCACGGAAGAATGAACGTACATATAATCTGGTGCTACACATGTCTGCCCTGCATTTAAAAACTTACCCCAAACAATCCGCCTTGCTGTCACATCTATTTTTGCATCTTTATGTACAATACATGGGCTTTTTCCGCCAAGTTCTAACGTAAGCGGCGTTAACTCTTTGGCTGCTGCTTCCATCACAACTTTTCCAACACCAACACTACCTGTAAAGAAAATATAATCAAACCTTTCCTTTAACAATGCCGTACTCTCTTCTATACCGCCTTCTATTACCGCTACAAGCTCTTCTTGGAATAATCCCTCTAACATTCTCGTAAGCACTTTTGAAACGTTAGGCGTTAACTCTGACGGCTTTAAAACAACTGTATTCCCAGCTGCCAGCGCTCCTACTAGAGGTGCAATTGCTAACTGAAACGGATAGTTCCATGGCGCAATAATAAGCGTCACACCATACGGTTCTGGTACTACCTTCCCCTTCGATCCGAAATGAGTTAATGCTGTTCGAACTCGCTTCGGTTTACTCCACGATGACATATGTTTCAATTGAAAAGAAATTTCTTTTAATACATATCCCACTTCCGTTGTAAACGACTCATGAACTGACTTATTTAAATCTAATTTCAATGCTTGAAATATCTCTTCTTCAAAACGCTGAATTCCATCATAAAGCTTTTTTAAATTATTTTTTCTTGTTTCTATACTTCTCGTATATCCATTATAAAAATATTGCTTTTGTTTATTTACAATAGAAGAAATGCTCATCTATTCACCTTCTCCCACTATTTTTATCCAATTCTTTCATTATTTATATAGAACTTTTTTACTCGTAAAATTACATTATATATAATTTTTTCTTTTATATAAAATTCATTGCTCACAAAAAAACTACCGAAAGAAAATCTCTCGGTAGTTTTACGGTATTAACGGTATAAACGAACAGCACCTGCAGAATTATCATCAGCTTGTCCTACTACTTCAAACTTCAGACCAAGCTTCGGTAAAATACGTCCTGCATCTGGAATCTGTTGATTAATATACGTTTTCGAATCATCAAACTTCGGTACACCAGCTAAGCCATTGTACGTATACGTTCCACGCGTTGGAGATACAACTTGCCAAGCTGGCGTTTTGTCGAATGAGAACGCCGCATCAGCGATTTGGAATCGTGTACTACTTTCAACTGTTGGCTTACCATTTAAAGTTCCTACAATTGCTTCTGGATGAGAATCAACTACACCAAGGAAACCGTGTCCTGGATGTACACCAACCCAGTTATCTGTGTAAGCTGAATCTGCATACCATACAACCATACCAGTGTTATATTCTGGACCGCGAGCAAATTTCAAAGCGTTATCTGAACCAGCATAGTTTCTCCACTCTACATAGTAATTATGGTTTTTCTTCTCTGTTCCGTTAGAAACAGCAAAACCATCTAATTTGAATTGTGGTGTACCTTCTGCATCATCAGAGAATACTACTTTACCATCTACTGTTAATGAAGCATTATCAAGTAGGAAACCATTTAATGCTAAACCACCATCAGTAATGTAATCAAATGTTAATTTTACTTTCTTATCTTTGAATTGACTTAAATCATATGATTTGTCAATCCATTTTCCATTTGTCGAGTCTGCATTTCCACTATTTGCTTTCTCGCCAAGTCTTTCAAGTAACGTTTGTTGTCCATCTTCTGTTACAGCGTGTACTTCAAGGAAATCATACTCTGCCTCGATTTCATATAGTGACTTGAAATCGAATTTCGCATTCGTTGCATTCGTTAAATCGAACAGCGGCGTTTCCAACTTCGTATGAAGATCGTCACCTTTTGTGCTGTAATAGTATTGTTTACCAAATGCTGGCGCAATTGTTTTTATATCTTTATCTGGTAAGTTAACACGAATCATACCTGGTCGGTTAGATTTCGTAACACTTTGGTCTAAATATGTTGCTAGACCAATACCTTTATTTAATTTCTCGTAATCTACTTCTACGATATTTGCCCAGTTACCACCGATTGTTTTTTGGAAAAACTCTTTATTTTGTGGTGATAAACTTGTTGGCGTTGTTCCAGCGATTTTACCAGCCCAGCTTCCGCCACTCATAATAGACCAAGCTTGAATTGGCTCACCAGCACCGCTATATTGCGTATCATACTCATCTGGAAGACCTAAATCATGACCATATTCATGTGCGAATACACCAACCGCGCCGTCTTCTGGTTCAATTGTGTAGTCGAATGCTGCCATCTTTCCGCCCCAATATGGAACTTTCGCTTGCGTACCTTCAATTGCGAACGGCTTTGGTCCAACTGTCCAGCGATGTGACCAAATTGCATCATCACCTAATTTACCACCGCCAGCTTCTTGTCCAACACCCGCATGAATAATCATTAAGTGATCGATTAAACCATCCGGTTGATTTTGATTTCCATCACCATTTACATCGTATTGATCGAACTGATCAAACTGTGATAAATCAAGACCGCTATCTACAGCTGCTTTTAATGCATCTTTTACTAGATCACGTGGTCCTTTTGGTCCTTTATTATCATGACCTGTAGCAGCATCTGCACCGTAATCAGCAGCTTTACCAGGAACTGTTAACCATTTTGTAACTGTTCCGTCCACTGTGTAACTACCACCGGATTGCTCTTCGTAATATTGTTTAAACGTTTCGATTTTGCTTCCATCCTCTAATGCGAATGGCTCATCACCGAATAACATTTTTTCATAGTGTTCTTTGTTAAAGTCTTCCGAATACATATAACCAGGTTCTTTATCAATGTTGTTATGTTTAAAGTCAGCGTACTCTACAAGTAAAACAAGTACTTTATCTTTACGAACATCGCCGTTATATGCTTTTTGTTTTGCTGGAGAAGTTGGTACTTTACCATTTAATCCGCCTTTAACTGGGCCTGTCGCTGCAGGTGTCCCTGTTGCTGGCTGATTTAGTTTTTCTTTCGTGTCTGCTTTCGCATCTTTCACTTTCTTTAAAAAGTCTGATGCTTCTTTCGTAAGTTGATCCCCATTCGTTGCTTCTTTCCCAGGATTTTCACCCTTTTTGTTCTCTACATACTTTTCGACAGCTTTCTTTGTTTCTTTCTCTGAAGCTGACGAATCAATTACCCCACGCTTTTTCAGTGCATCTGCTAAACGCTCTTCTGGAATTAAATGGTCATCAACTGGGCTCGTAGCTGCTTTATTCCCAGGCGTTTCAGCGTACACAGACTGAGTGCCCGCGCTAAATGAAAGACCTAATACAGCTGTCAAAGCAATTGATGATAATACTTTGAATGGTTTCTTGTTCATCCCTTATTTCCTCCCCTAATAAATAATATGTATTACAATTTGAATTTTATTAAAAATTCAATATTTTTTCAATATTTAGTTATATTATGTAATTTTTTTAATATATTTGTAAAAATTTCATAGTTAGTATACGGATATATCACAATTCAACAATGTTTTCTGAAAATATTGAAAGTTTTTATCGAACAATTTATAATTATTTCCATCGAGGGAGTTTAATGGGGATTTTATCTTTGTTTTACCTACACAATATTTGATAATTCGATACATAAAATAAAAAATTCGGTTTTATTATCATTTATTCTGTAGCAGCAGTTATGACCGATAATTAGGGAGGAATTACAATTGTACAAAGATAAGACGGACACACTGGATCAAGAATGGATTGATTTAATACTTGAAGCTCTAGATGCTGGTATCGCCCTACAAGATATCGAACACTTTTTCCAACGTATGAAGCCATCAAGTCAAGCTCAATAGCCTTGTTCTTTTTAACGAAGTTTATGTTATAATAATGACATCATAAGACGACGACATATTGATAGAAAGGTGCGCAAACATGATTGGAGAACGTATAAAACGCCTTCGTTTACAAAAAGGTATTTCATTAACTGAACTTGCCGAAAAAGCTGGTGTTGCTAAATCTTACATTAGTTCTATAGAACGAAATTTACAAAAAAACCCTTCCATTCAGTTTCTTGAAAAAATCGCAGCAGTTCTACAAATTCCAGTTGATACTTTACTTCATGACGAAACAGAAAAGGAAGCTCGCCTAGACTCCGAATGGACACAGCTCGTTAAAGACGCAATGAACTCTGGTGTCTCTAAAGAACAGTTTCGTGAATTTCTTGAATTTACACAGTGGAAGAAAAATCAAAAATAATATATAAAAAGGAGTGCTTAAAAACTGGCACTTCTTTTTCTTTATAAAAAAAAGCGGGGGATACCCGCTTTTTTTTATTTTTCTTCCCCAGCTTCTTGGTTAGCATTGAATGTCCACTCTAAATTCAATGTATCACCTTGGAATTTATTTTGGTCTTGACCATTATCTTCGAATACAAATTGTACCCATAGATAATCCTCTGTACCAGCTTCTAATCCACCTTTTTCTCCCCACTCAGGAGCAAAGATGTCTTTAGCTAAAAGATCTGGATCCGCATTTTGTAAGTCTGCTAAAGTTGTTTCATATACAGGCTCACTTTGTTTATCCCAGTTCCAAATAAATTTTACTTTAATGTGCTTGCCAAAGTCTTCCCCAGCATTATCATTTTTTGCATCTTTCACAGTATACTTTGTTGCTAATTTAACGTCTTTAATTGTTAACGAACCATCGTTCTTTAGTAAGAACTCTTTCTTAACAGAATCCCCTGGTTTTAAATCTTTAATATCCACAAGCGTTTTAGGGTTTAATGTAAGATCTAACGTCCCAGCTGCAAATGTATTATTTGATACTTCTTTATCGCTAAAGAATGCAAACGTTCCTCCACCAATTAAAGATAACCCCAATGCTGCTGATGCAACTCCCATACCTAATTTCTTTTTCAGACTCACAATCAATTCCCCCTAGCTGTTTTTTGTATTTTTACATTGCTATCTCTTATATAAATTAAGAGATGTAAATAAAACTATATTAGCGATGCTAATATTTGTTCTTTTTCAAAAACCTTAAGTTCATTATAACGAACAAACTTATGTAAATACAACAACATTTTTTAGTATTTTCAATTATTTTTATTTCTCAATATTGTTTTGATTTTTCAGAAAATAATATATGCTACTTTATACTAATTTATAACTTTTTTCACACGCAAATACATTTCATATTATAAGAAAAAAGAAAGACAAAGAGGTGAGGGCTAACGTCCCCTCACACTCATATAAACATTATTCGTTTTGCTTATTCGCTCGTTATCTCTTGCACCACATTCTTGTTTTCCAGCTGTTTCACTAAAGCAGTTACCCCGCTTTTATCTGTTTCTATTTTTTCTATTTTTTCTGTTCCTCTGCTTTCTTCTGCTCTTCTAGCTTTTTCTGTTCTTCTACTTTCTTTTGTTCTTCTTCCTTCTTTTGTTCTTCTTCCTTCTTTTGTTCTTCTGCTTTCTTCTGTTCTTCTACTTTCTTCTGTTCTTCTACTTTCTTTTGTTCTTCTGCTTTCTTCTGTTCTTCTACTTTCTTTTGTTCTTCTACTTTCTTTTGTTCTTCTGCTTTCTTCTGTTCTTCTACTTTCTTTTGTTCTTCTGCTTTCTTCTGTTCTTCTACTTTCTTTTGTCCTTCCGCTTCAAGTGCAACGTTTAATTGTTGCTGTAGAGCCTGAATTTGCTCATCAATAGCTTTCAAACTAACTTCTTTCTCAATATAATCTCGCTTCTCTTTTATAATCTGAAAGCCTTCATTCACATATAAGGCTACTTTTTGAATCGACTCATCTTTAGTTACTTTTAATTCTTCCTGTATTTGGTTGTAAGGAGCTTCTATTTCAGTATATACATTTTGCAAGGCTTCCTTCTCAGAAATAATTTTCTCACGACCTTGTTGCCATACAGAAATTGCCTGTTTTATTTCTTCAATAGAAGTTACTTTCAGTTTCCCCTTCATTGTTCCATACTCATGCTCAATAAACTTTTTATGTTGCTCAGCCTGTTCTTTTAATGTAGTAACTGTTTTCGGAAATATAATTGCTGTAGAAATACTCGCTTCTACTTTCGTTTCATGAATGAATGCCGCTTCTGTATGCGTCATAACTTGAGATCCTAAATAAAACGTAATAGAGCACATACACGGCAATATAAGCATCTTTTTTAAATTACGTGGTCTTTTCAGCATCTTAATCTCTCCCATCGAACATTCCGTTCTTTATACAGAACATTATCTTTATTATAATAAAGAACTATATAAAATGATAGCTATATACTAGAAAAATAGAAAAAGGGCTATCCATATGATAGCCCTTTTTTATTATTATCTTTCTTCACCTGCTGTTTGTTGTGCATCAAACGTCCAATTTAATTGTAACTTATCGCCTTGGAATTGATTTTGATCTTTCCCATTATCAACGAACTCAAATTTCACTTTGAATTTATCAGATTTACCTGCAGAAATACCTTTTTCATCCCAGAACCAAGCAGCTAAATCATTATCTACGGCTGTAAGTGTGTCACCCTTCAATTTATCTAATGTAGTTTGTTTCACAATTGTCTCATGCTTATCTACATTTTTTAAGAATGTTACTTTAATATGTTTACCAAAATCATCTTTATTATCTTTCTTTACATCTTCTACATTATAATCTGTTTTCAGTAGAACCTTTTTAATATTTAAGGAGCCTTTATTTTCTAGTTTAAATTCTTTTTCAATTGTATCACCAGGTTTTAAATTCGATACATTAACAACTGTTGATGGATTTAATGCTAAATCAAGTGTACCAGCCGCAAATGTATTGTTTGACACTTCTTTATCACTGAAAAACGCAAATGTTCCTCCACCAACTAATGCTGCTCCTAGTACTGCTGATGTGATACCCATTCCTAACTTTTTCTTTAAAGTCATGTCCATATCCCCTTAATATATATATATTTGTTAACTTCCTAAACGGAAAGTATAACCAAACGAACTAGACGGATTGTTCTACTTTTTTATCTTTCTTTTCTCCGTCAATGCTACGAATAGCGCCAAAAATAGAAATCGCGGAATAACCAAGTAAAAAGACGCCTGGAATAATAAGAAGTAATGCTGCTCCCGCTTTTGAATTCGCATAATTCAGTAAATAACCAACGTACGGAACTGTAATATCTGCATATTTCCCAACTACATTTTCTGCAAGTACTGGTTCTAAATCTGGTCCGTTGTTGTTATCTCCTTTTGTTTCATACATTACTTTTCCATTTGTATCTTTCACACCGATAATACGGTGAGTGATAATTTTTTGATCTTTCTCTTTAAAGGTAATAACATCACCTTTTTCATATTTAGAACCATCTTTCTTTGGCTCTATTGCAATGATTGATCCTGTTAAAAACGTCGGTTCCATCGATCCTGAAAGAACGCTCTTAAACTGATATCCCATCACTGTCGGATCCCCACCGCTCGCTTTTGAAGAAATGACTACAAAAGCTAAGAAAACCATCAATGCAAATAAAACAAATGAGATCGCGTTGCTAATTATCTTCCAAATTAATTTCATCGTCTCTCTCCCTCTCCGTTGTTTTATATTATTTGAAGTATGCAATGCTTCTTTCGTTCTTTAACAAGAACACAAGTAAATGATATAACGAACTTTGAGTTATTGCAATAAGAAAATTTACAATTATTAGTTAAACTTCTTTTCCGTATATAAAAAAGACTGTGACAAAATCTCTTCACAGTCCTCATGCTTTTTTTACTTTTCTTCTGATTTTATTCCTTGTCTATTATGGCGCACCACAGCATATATAATGACTCCAACTAATACAATCGCACCTATCCCAATACTTATCACTTTCACATTTGACTCTTTTATTTCAGGCTCAATTGTATCCTTTTTAGGCATCGCAAAAGTAACATCTTCTTTTGAAAGAACATTTATCGTCGCAATTGTTTGATTATTTTTCGTAATATCGACTGCACCAACTACCTCACCACGATGGATTCCCTTATGATACAAAGAGTCTTTATCTAATGAAGCGGCCCGAAAAATAGTTTTCACATTTTTCCCTTCATCTTTCTTAAGCACAAGCTCTGCACTTTTTTCAAGTTCGCTATCAATATCTTTATTTAAATACGTTGTCTTTTGATGCCAACTATGTTTATCTAGCACCGTTTGTTTCGTAAATTGCCCAAAAGAATATTCCGCCATCTGCTTTAAATCCTCATAGATTTCAGGTCTTTGAGAAGCCATTACTACATTTATAATACGATTTCCATCTTTCTCATTTAATAAAACGAGCGTATTACGTGCCTCATTCGTAAACCCCGTCTTACCGCCGATACTATATGGGTTCTCAAAATAAATAGATTTATTAAAAATAGACACCGTCTGCCTAGATGTAGTAACTGTCGTTCTTTTCGTATTCATCGCTTGCAAAATTTCAGGATACTTTTGCACACCTCTCGTAATCATAGCGATATCATACGGCGTCGTATAATGGTTCGGATCATGCAGTCCATTTGGTGTTACAAAGTGACTATCTGTAGCACCTAGCTGTTTTGCCTTTTCATTCATCATATTAGCAAAATTCTCAACACTTCCACCAATATGCTCTGCAATCGCATACGACACATCATTCGCACTTAACACCATTAAAATCATAAGCGCGGTATTTCTATTCACCGTCTCACCGGGTTGAAACTCAATTTGATAATTGCTCTTCTCTTGATCTAATGCTAATTGCGAAAATGTAAACTGATCCTCTGGCTTCGTATGCTCCATTAACAAAATCGCTGTTAACACTTTCGTCACACTAGCTGGATACGCACGATGATGTGCATTTTTGTCACACAACAAATCACCTGTTTTCGCATCAATCGTAGCTGCAAACTGACTAAAAACATTTGGCCCTTCCTTAGGTGGTGGTGCCACTTGCTCCGGATTCACTCCAATATTCGTCTCAGCACGCAACGTCATAGGTGTCAATAAAAACAAACTAATAACTGTAATAAAAACCAAAATTTTCTTGAAATTTACCATATGACTCTCCCTTTTCACTTTACTCCTACAAATAAAAAATGAATCTACCAATCTATATGTAATTTGTATTAAATTGGAAGAAAAATCACTATTTTTTACTATATCATATTTTTACGATAAAGGACATAATTATACAATAAAAATAAGAAGGAATTACTCTTTCTTATCCTTCTCATCAATTAACGAATCTATTAACTTCTGACTTGCTTCCTCAGGCGTAATCTCATCCGTCATCCCCATAAATGACCAACCTTTAGAATCGACCCACTCAACAAGCTCTTGCAAAAACTCATCATGCGTAACATCTACATCAAGAATCGAGCCATTAATCGAAATCGTTCTATTTCTAGAAACGCGCATCTTGAACGTTTTTCTTACCATTACAATAATTCTCCCTCTACTCTTGAATATTTATAAAGTTAAACTTTAATCCGTGGGGGTTTTCTTCATCCCCCACGGATTATTAGCCTTCACCAATCGGGCTTTTACGGGCAGTTGATCTCCCACCTAACTTCTTTGCTTTCGCTGAATTTTGAGCGGGGATCTTACTGCCCGTTAATGCGGGGTAAAATAATCTTGTATCTCTGTTATACATGATTTTAAGTAAATTGTAAAAAGGATATATTGGCCAATTTGAATATTGAAAGTGAAAATCTCTTATTCTACATAGCCATCACACGTTATACAATTTGTCATACATTACTAAATGCATCCGTATAAAAACAACACAACTTACATTTTATCACATCAAATACACTTTGCTTTCGTACAATTAAATGGAATATATTAAAAACACTAAAAATGAGGAGGAACTCTATGGCACGTTGTACATATTGTAAGACGAAGTGGAAAATAAAAGATGTATGGTCGTTACTCATGTCATTTGAAAAAGATTGTCCGTATTGTTTTGGAAGGCAATATCTTTCTAACGATACCTTTCATCATGCTAATGCTGCTTTACCTT
This sequence comes from Bacillus cereus group sp. N11, assembly GCF_016483605.1. NCBI lineage: Bacteria > Bacillati > Bacillota > Bacilli > Caryophanales > Bacillaceae > Bacillus > Bacillus cereus group sp. N11. The sequence goes on along the minus strand of NZ_JAEHBN010000007.1, from coordinate 192,916 downwards.
TGCTATTCTTATGTCCTTTACTTGTTGATTTAAGCGATGAAAACCCTTTGGATAAATATCGTAAATAATATAACCTCTACATTTAAAACCTACTTTCTATTCAGTTTCCTTCTTATTAATTATTCCTTTATTCACTTCTAGCATGATTGTACAAGATCCATCTTTAAAAACTTCCTGTGTAAATATTGTAAAATTTCAGTTAATTATATATAATTGCTTTAGCATTATTATTAAAGATGCTATTACATAAGTATTTTTGAAGATCCCGTAGCTCAGCAGGGAGAGCGCCACCTTGACAGGGTGGAGGTCGTGAGTTCGAGCCTCTCCGGGGTCATATCCTTTTGTATCAACTGTTGATAATTTCATATTTTGAGCAAAACTAACGGTGAGTACCGCTCAAGTTTTGATCGAAACTCCTCCTTTAACTCTAAATGAGAATGAAGGAGTTTTTTTTATGTCTTTAACATACTTCACAGAAAAAGAAATCGTAAAAAAACGACAACCCCACAAACGGAAAACTAGCAAAATTTCAAAAGAATATTCTGTTGAACGCGTATTCGAAAGATTTATTGATAGTAAAGTAAAACAGAATTCACGCCCCAAAATCATTGAATCAATTCCTTCTTATGTTTAATAGTATAAAAGCATTTCATGGAACAGAAAATGCTCAAATATTCTATATGACCGATATTACAACAAATTTTATTTATGACTGGGTTTATTGATTAAAAAATGAATGTGTATGCTTTGATGGCCATATTTACGTGTATCAAGATACAGAAATAGGAATCAGAACAATGGAGCGCTATGTAGAAATGGGGCTGTTAGAAGATGCAAGTTTGGTAGCGTAAATTCTCAAGGAAACAAGATGCTGTGATTTACTGCATGTAATAAAATTGTTTGATTTTCAATCCGCTGAGCAAATTGAACATATCTCACGAGGTAACCCAAGCACTTACTCAGCACAATGGTATACAACGGTCTATGTTTAACATAGGCCCATTTTTTAGAAGGAGTAATTGCTATGATCGACGTATATATAATGCAACCATTCGATAAAAGGGAATTTGCCAAAACAGAAATTTTATTGACTTCGGAAGTGACTGAAATATTGAGGATTTCAATGGCTCGTATGAATGCGCTATTGAAAAAGGGACAAATTAAACCCATCAGACGGACGAAAGGCACGAGTATATTTCTACGTGAAGAATGGTTAAAGGATATGGAATGAAGGTACAAATCTATAATTGAAGATGTTAAAAAATCGTATCATCAAAAAATTAAAGAAAATGTTAATGAGACTTTATCAGGCTTAGCATGATGAAAAACGAACTATAGTATTGGTTCGTTTTTTATTATGCACTTTTGCATACAGGATTATTTTCTCTTGTAAATAGGTAATAGTAGTATATAATAAAAATAATATTTTACCAATAAAAGGTAACAAGGAAGGTGGGATAAGTACATACCCAAAACGTATTAACAGATTTATTCTATGTAAATCATGATACATATATGGAATCAAAACTATGGAATTTTATGTAGAGATTAGATTACTACACGACACAAGATTACTAGCGAATACACTCGAGGAAAACAGTGTTCGATTAGATTCATGTTATAAAACTACTTAATGTGATATCTATTGAACGAATTGAGAATATACTTAGGAGGAATTTCAAGTGAAAACATTTGGTAAAGTATTATTAACAGGAGCTTTAGCTTTGGGCGGTTTCACGGTTATGAACATTGATACAACTAAAGCACATGCCGACGGAGCAAGCGAGTTCTGTCGTTATATCTGTGGACCTAGCGAAACGGTGAATGGTGTTACAGTTCAAGTACACGCTACGGAGTACCGATTTGGGCAAAACGTAATTGCAAGAATTACAAATGACCGAACTGAGGATATTCATTACAATGTCAGCATCGAAAAGAAATATGGAGATAGCTGGGGAGAATATGATACTTTCTTCAATTGGAAAAATCAATGGGTTCCAGCTGGAAGTAATGATGAAATTTCTACTTTCACAGGATATGGCGAAGATATTGGAGATAATGGAACATACCGTTACAAAATTGAAATTGTAAGCGCTGATGGTTCTGTAGATACAATTTACACAGCAGGAATGACAGTTATAGGAAGAGGAGAATAATCATGAAAAAATAAGCTTTTCGGAGTTTATTTTTTTATATATAAAATTGAATATTAATATTCAGAAATGGATAGGTAGGGAACGAAACAGTCCCTACCTATTTTATAAATTCCACGTATTTACCTAATGGTGCATATGTGTTTATGATCCTACCTCTTCTTTTTCTATCGTTTGCAACATAAGGTTTTCTAAATTATCAACGCTTTCTAAATTGACAATACATTCTTTTATATTTATTTATATACATTTTACAACAATAAAGAACTACATAGATTAACCATGTAGTTCTTTGTAAATATAAGTCCCAAAAATGAATGGGCTAATCTTATTTCTTCCCTAACTTAATTGCCTTTTTTATATTACTAAATGCACCTTTACCATATAATAATACACCACCTCGGTAAACACGGCTCGTTAAACCAATCATCATACATATTGTTGCTAATAGAATCGCTAATGTAAGAGCAATCTCCCATACTGGGATATTGAGGAATCCAATTCGTACGAGCATAACAATAGGAGTAAAGAAAGGTATATAACTAGTAATGGTAACAACCGTACTGCTTGGATTTGACATTCCATAAAGTGCGATATACAAAGCAGCAATTAACATAAACATCAGTGGCATAACAGCTTGAGAAGATTCCTCTATACGACTAATAATAGAGCCGAGTAGACAAGATAATGAGCCATATAATAAGAATCCTAATGTGAAGAATAGAATCCCATACGCCACTAGAGTAGGAGCAACAGAATTTAAATCAATACTATTTAAAATATCATTTTTCGATTCATTAATTGCTATTTTATACCCAACAGTTGCGACCAAGCCCCAAATTATCATTTGTGTAATACCTGCCAATAATGTTGAGAATAGCTTCGCATATAAATGTTTTGTAGGCGAAATACTTGAAACAACTAACTCCATTACACGAGAAGATTTTTCTGTTGCAACATCTGTAGCTAATTGTGCAGCATACAATAATATCATTAAATAATTTAGCATGATAAAGGTATTAATTAAAATTCCTACACCCTCTGTATGTTCTCCATCTTTAACCTTATCTGAAACAGTTTTGGTATGAATTTCTACTGGCGTCGTTAACACCTTTAATTCATCTTGCGATAGATTCAATTGCTGAGCGAAATTAGAAGATTGTATTTGAGATAAAATCGTTTGGACCTTGCTAACATCTTGCTGATTTACATCTGTCTCAGTTATATACGTAGCCTTTAGTTGTTTATTACCCAATTCCTCTACAACAATTGCATATGTATAATCACCATGTTTAACGCCCGATTCTGCTTTTTGTTTATCCATACTATATTTAACATGTAATTTACTATCTACGTTTTTAAACACTTGATGAATAGTTGTATATAATTCTTCTTTTTCTGTAACAATGACAACTTGCTCTTCCTCGTTACCTGCAAAATAGTCATAAATCTTGTCAAAATTCATCATTCCTATAATTAACATAGAAATTATGATTGTAATAGCAATATATGATTTAGCTTTTACCTTAGATTTATAGTTTTGTAAAAAAATCGTCCAGAAACTATTCATGCTGTGCACCTACTTTCTCAATAAAGATGTCATTTAATGTAGGTTCTTCTACTGCGAACTTTTTAACATACCCTAATTTCGTTATCTCTTTAAATAAAACATGCGAAACTTCTTCATATGAAATTTTAAGAGTAACTGCATTCTTACGTTTCTTCATACTTTCTACACCTTTTATTTCTTTCAAATGGTCAAAGTCATGATCGCCAACGATTACAACATTCTTTTTACCAAAGTCACTTTTAATTTTGGCAATGTCTCCTTGAACAACAGGTACTCCTTTGTGCATGATACAAATGTGTTGGCATAATTCTTCCACATGTTCCATACGATGTGAACTAAAAAGAATCGAAGACCCTTGTTTTTGCATATCAAGAACAGCTTCTTTTAACATTTCAACATTTACTGGATCTAAACCACTAAATGGTTCATCTAAAATTAAGAGTTCAGGCTTATGTATAATCGCTGTTATCAGCTGAATTTTTTGCTGATTCCCTTTTGAAAGTTCTCCTACCTTTTTGTTCAGATACTCAGTTATATTAAAACGCTCCAGCCAATAGTGCAGTTCTTTTTCTGCATCTTTACTTTTCATATTCTTTAATTTTGCAAAAAAGTTAACTTGTTCTTTGACAGTCATTTTCGCATAAAGACCACGTTCTTCTGGTAAATACCCAATCTTATCTGTAACATCATAATTTATAGGTTTACCATTCCATGAAATGGTTCCGCTTGATTTCGATAAAAGTCCAAGTATCATTCGAAATGTAGTCGTTTTACCTGCTCCATTCCCGCCCAAGAATCCAAATATTTCACCTTTCGATATCTCGATATTCAAATTATTCACTGCAACATACTCGTCAAATTTCTTTGTTAAATCTTTAATTAGTAAACTCATTCTCCACAACCTTAATTCCCAAGATGATTTATTTATACAATTGTATATCCATAGTCAACCACAATATTTTGCCCTCTAATGGCATCACTTTTATCAGACATTAAAAATAAGATGACATTTGTAACATCTGAAATTCCGACAAATCTTCTATATGGTATCTTCTTTAATAACTTATTTCCCTCAAAGGACTTCAAATAGCTTTCGTTATTATCGTTTATAATATAGGACGATGGCACACAATTCACTGTAATATCTCATTTTTTATGCTTCAAAAATGAGATATTACCAACAAATGTTATATTTCGCATTATAAGGTTAGCATAAGATTTAAAATAATTAATATGCAATTTTGCATATTTTAGCACTCCTAATTATTTACATAGTGTTGAACACCTTTATTTAGAGAAGTCCTCACATTCACTGAAAACACGAATTTGTTCATCAATACTTTTTCTTTAATTTTTCATGGGAGAACTGAAATTAATTAGTAACCCTGTTAAACACCTAAATATTATAATTAAACTAACTAATCTTCCTCTAATAAATTGTTGTCTTATTTAACTTCACAATTCAGCAGGCATAGTCACAACATCTTCGTACACTTCCTCATTAAAACTGAAAGAAAACTAATTAAAATCTGGTCCAAAAATTTTACTTTTCTACATTACAGGATCTGCCTAAGAAAACATAGAATACAGTATCTCCCCTGTTACAACTAGCTTTATGTTATATATTTATAAAAATTTTTAGAATGGATATCGTGAGTTCAAACCTCTCCAGGTTCATAAAAAAGAGACACCATATCACCCTACTACGCGATATGATGTCTCTTTTTTATGTAAGTCAATCACTTCCCACCAAACATCTTCTCCAAAGCCTTAGCATTCGCAAACAATACTTCTTTCAAGTTATCGTCAGCAACGATTTTATAGTCCCCATCTTTGTTTTTCTTTAAGTTCAATGTAACTTCGCGTGTTGCCATTATTGCATCTTTATCTGATAAATGTTTAATGATAGCTGATGTCATTGTTTTTTCGATTGCTTTTTCAGATTGCTCTTTATCTTCGCTAAAGGCACTAGCGAAGGCCATTGGCATAACTTCTCCCATTGCTTTCGTTACGGCAACAGATAGATCAGCAGATGTAATTTTCACTTTCACTTCTGCTTTGTCATCTGTTTTTGATACTTCTTCTAGTTTTTCAAATTTAAAGTTTTTCGTAATTGCGCTTAGCATTTCTTTTGCTTCAGCATCATCTGTTTTTTCATTTAGTTTATTAAATTCCTTGTCACTTTCAACGAATGTACGAGCCTTCTCTACATCCCCTTTTTGTATTGCTGTTAAAAATTCTTTAGCAGTATCTTTCGGGTTTGCACATCCTGCTAGAACACCAACTGTTAACCCTATTACCATCATTAGTAGCAATAATTTCTTTACCTTTTTCACGTTCATTCTCCTCTTACCTTTTCTTTTCTAGTAAGCCATCACTATACAACAGTATAAAACTTACATTACAAACATTTTTTAATATAACATTTATACGATTTGTTTTCTATTCTTTCCCAAAAGATGAAGAGCCTTGTAGCATTTCTACAAGGCTCTTTATCTTTTAATCCGTATCCGTAGCACAAATTAACCACATTTTATGCTCCTTACTATCTAATACCATCCAAATAGCATCCCATGCAACATCGTAAAACCAGTCTGTCCAAGGGCGGTAACTTTCAAACACTTTAATATCTTCGTATCGATCTTGGAACATATATTGGCATACATTAATCGCTAATTGCTTCGCAGCAACCGGTCGTTCTTGAAATGCTTCATACGCTCCGCCCCACAAAATTTGAGTGGCAATGCTACCATCAAGCATGACTGCCTGATGCTCTTTAAAACGAAACTTATATTTATCTGATGTATGTATTTTTAATTCTTCTAAGTTATTGATTATATCTAAAGAGTTGCAGATTCTTCTGAAAAAGTGCTCGTGTCCATCTTCTCCATGTGGTATTTCTTTGAAAAAGTTTTCGTTATGTACTTTAAAACAGCTTATAACCGCTCCACCATTTAAGTTTTGTTTCTTATATGTATTTATAATTTGTTCAATAGATACATGGTTTGTTTCTATTTTTTCAAACGTTCCTGCTCTCCATCTCATAACGCCACTACTCTCTATTAAAGATTTGTTACTTCATTATAAATATCAAAATAAAACCCAGCAACTTTAAAATTGCTGGGTTATCCCTTATTCATATTCGAAACAATAATAACAATTACGCTAAGTACATCATGCCCCGCTACCATCCACATACTCCTATCAAAAATCATCAATGATAACCAAAGCGATATATTAATAGCAGCAAATAATACATATAAAATGAAATCTCTCTTTTGTAGTGCTTCTCTATTCATCAAAATATAAATGAAACCGATAGGAGGCAGAATAAAGCAAAGGAAAAAGACAAATATTTTTCTTAACGACCACGGATATGAAGCTATTGTCTGCATATGAGTCTCCTTTTCTATTATAGTACTTGCTTTAGCATCGGCCTTGCTATTCTATATTCGTCACCATAAGGTTCCTTTATGATTAAAGGCGATTGATCATCTTTTTTTCTTCAATCATTGTGAATACTTCTGTTTCTTCTTGTAATGTATTAGATTCACTATTTTTAGTAGGTGCTTTACTTGCTTCAATTTTCTTTGTCACTTCTCCGAGCCTTTGCCCGACTTCTTCTACTTGAGCAGGTTCATCCGTAACGTAGTATTCTTGGTCCTCCCATACTAATATAGGTGGTACTTGTTCTCGTTTGTTACATATTATATAAGTAATACTAGCTATAAGTAGTAGACTTGTTAATAAAAAGAAGATAGCTTTTTTATTCATATACTATTCTCCTTTTCTATTATTTTATTGGATTATACAATATAGCTTCCATGTAGTAAATGGTTTTTGTGGTAATTTTTAGGTTTTTATACAAAAAGAAAAACCTTACAAAAAGTAAGGTTTCATTTTTAAAATTTATAATGATTGAGTAATTAATACAATCATTACGATGATCGCTATAAACATAACAACTAAACAGCCAATCATTTTATAAAATCCTCGTTTCGTTAACGTCCCGCCTTGAACGTCTTTACGAATGAATAGGAACACCGCTAAAAATAAAACGATCCCCATACCAAAAGCATACATCATTTGCATATGTTAATCTTCCTTTCTCTCTTCCATCTTAATATCTTTTTGCCAAAACAACAAATGAGATAAAGACGGTACTCATTGTAAGTGCCATAAGTATATTTAATAGTTCAACCGCAGATAGTGTCATTACTTTTAAATTTAAGCCGATAGAGAAAAGGAGATAATACGCTGTTAATGCAAAAAAACTGAAGAACATCCCTTTATAACGAATGAGTTTCATTCGCTCATCTTTTTCTTTAAATTGCGGGTGTAAGTAACTTAAGCAGAAACACATAATCATCATTGCTAGTAACGTATAAGTAGGACTTGGTGGTGCTGAATGTGTCATTATACCTGCTAGTATCATAAATCCACTCATAATTAAAAAGATAATTCCCATAATAACAAAGTACTTTTGTGAATCATTCATCCTTTCTCCCCCTCTTCTTTTCCTTCATAAATAAATACATGTTCTATCGTTGTTTGAAATGTTTTCGCTATTTCAAATGCTAATGGAAGTGATGGATCATATTTCCCTTTTTCAATTGAAATGATGGTTTGTCTGGAAACTCCAAGTTTCTCAGCCAATTTTTCTTGAGATAGTCCAAATTTTTTTCGATATTCGACCATTTTATTTTCCAAGGAAATTTCTCCCTCCTCCCTTATATCGAGTATATATGTAAAGGAAACTTTACGTCAAGTTTCCTTTACATATATTTCAGTTTGTTTCACGCTATTTATCCCGTATTAGCAGGCAGTAAGACTCCCACCTCAAAATTCAGTGAATGCGAGGAATTTAGGTGGGAAATAACTGCCCGATTGGTGAAGACTAATAATCAGTGGTGGATGGACAAACCCCACACTGATTAAAGTTTCACTTTATTATAGAAGAAACTTTTTCAATTTCAGCACGTCTATTTTGTAATGCAACATGGAACATATATCCGTTACTATATCCCTTCTCCATTTTTATAAAAATTTAATATCTCCATATTTGTTTTATCCTTTTAAAATATTTCATTTGCCGCTTTATTGGATGAAATGCGTTATTTGTTTTACGGTATTTTTCGGCATATTAATAGAAACTAACGGTTTATGAAGCATTTTTTATGTTTAGCCACTTTTTTTGTAGAAATCCTTCGTTTTCCTTTCAATATTTAACACTACCGAAATAAAGTTTACTCTAAATTCATAATTTTTTATTTTTTATACTATATTCCGTTATATTGTTGTATAATATCAATGAAAGCGCTTATTATTTCAATATACATAATTCGAACTTTATTTTATCGAAACATTCTAACTATTATACCTATATGTAAATGCAACAATTATAGTTGTTAGTGTAGGTATACCAAATATATCCACTCCATTTTTCTGTAAAATTACTTTATAACATGAAAGATTAACTTGGGTGATAAGTTATTGTGAATGTTTTTTTACAAAACAGATAAGTAATAGTGTTTGGTATTATGTAAATTATTGTAATAACATAAGAGTAAAGACAACATTTACATTAATTATTAGTTCATCAATTATTGAAAAAGAGCAAAATGCACCTTTTGTATAGGAAAAGGATTATATGCATTGGGAGGTTTAAACAAATGACGAGGAAGAATACAACGACAAACCCTTGGGCCAAGTTCCATGGTCCGAACCTTGGTTATGTTATTGAACAGTATGATCTTTACGTAACTGGAGCAGGTTCTGTTGATCCGGAATTACAAGAGCTTTTTGAAATTTTTGGAGCTCCTTCGTTTCAAGATGATGTCGTAACAGGGGACAACACAGCAACACATTTTTCTCCTCAAAACACAGGTAACATTGAAAAAATTCTTAAAGTCGTTCAACTTGTTGAACAGATTCGTTCTTTCGGGCATACGTTGGCTCACATCAACCCGATGGAAGATGCTGCAAACGGACAATCTCTTCTTGAGAAAGCAATGAACGAATTGAGCGATGCTGACTTGAAAGCGATTCCAGCTAAAACAGTATGGCAAGATGCACCAGAGGGTATTCACACTGCACTTGATGTAATTCATAGATTAAAAGACGTTTATACAAAATCTTTAGCTTATGAATTCTCACATATACAAGATAGTGAAGAACGCGCGTGGTTGCATCAAATGGTGGAATCAAATTCATTGCGTCAACCATTATCAAATAAAAAACGAACTGCTCTTTTAAAACGTTTAACAGCTGTTGAAGGTTTCGAGCAATTCTTGCATAAAACATTCGTTGGGCAAAAGCGTTTCTCTATCGAGGGCGTTGATATGCTTGTACCAGTTCTAGATGAAATTGTGCTAGAAGGTGCTAAGGGCGGCGTTGAAGATGTCATGATTGGTATGGCTCACCGCGGTCGTCTAAGCGTACTTGCTCACGTATTAGAAAAACCATATACTCACATGTTTGCTGAATTCAAACATGCAAAAATAGAAGGCGCAGTGGCAAATGCTGGCTGGACTGGCGACGTGAAATACCATTTAGGTAGAGAACAAGTCGTTGGGAATGAAGAAGTTAGCACTCGCGTTACATTAGCAAATAACCCGAGTCACCTTGAGTTCGTTAATCCTGTTGTGGAAGGTTTCGCACGTGCGGCTCAAGAAAATCGTAAAAAGTCTGGTCTTCCAGAACAAGATACTTCTAAATCATTCGTAGTTTTAGTTCATGGTGACGCTGCATTCCCTGGTCAAGGTATTGTATCTGAGACACTAAACTTAAGCAGATTGAACGCGTATCAAACGGGCGGAACAATTCATGTTATCGCAAACAATGCAGTTGGTTTTACGACTGATAGCTATGATTCTCGTTCTACGAAATATTCAAGCGACCTTGCAAAAGGTTTTGATATTCCGATTGTTCACGTGAACGCTGATGATCCAGAAGCTTGTCTTGCTGCTGCTAACCTGGCGATTCAATATCGTACGTTGTTCAAAAAAGACTTCTTAATCGATTTAATTGGTTACCGTCGCTACGGTCATAACGAAATGGATGACCCAGCAGTTACGCAACCACAAGTGTACAAAAAAATTAAAAATCACCCAACTGTAAGAGCAATTTATGCAGATCAATTACAAGCTGCTGGTGTTCTAAATGCAGATGAGGTTGAAACAATTACTCAATTTATACAAGAACAATTAAAATCTGATTATGCACAAGTACCACCAGCTGATACGAGCGATGCAACAATTCACGTTAAAGTACCAGATGTTGTTGCAAAAGGCATTCAGCCAATTGATACTGGTGTTGAACTTGACTCACTTCGTGCAATGAATGAAGGTCTATTATCTTGGCCAGAAGGCTTTAACGTATATCCGAAGGTGAAGAAAATTCTTGAACGCCGTAAAGATGCTCTTGAAGAGAACGGTAAAATTGAATGGGCACTTGCTGAGTCATTAGCATTCGCTTCTATTTTACAAGAAGGTACGCCAATTCGTTTAACTGGTCAAGATTCACAGCGTGGTACATTCGCGCATCGTCACATCGTATTACACGATACTGATACAAATGAAACATATTCACCATTACATCGCTTACCAAACATTAACGCTTCATTCTCTGTTCATAACAGTCCGTTATCAGAAGCTGCTGTTGTTGGTTACGAGTATGGTTATAACGTATTTGCTCCAGAAACTCTTGTTATGTGGGAAGCGCAATATGGTGACTTCTCAAATACTGCGCAAGCATTATTTGATCAATACGTTTCAGCTGGAAGAGCAAAATGGGGTCAAAAATCTGGTTTAGTTCTTCTATTACCACACGGTTATGAAGGTCAAGGACCAGAGCATTCTAGTGCACGTCCAGAGCGTTTCTTACAGTTAGCTGCTGAAAACAACTGGACAGTTGCAAACTTAACGAGCGCAGCACAGTACTTCCATATCTTGCGTCGTCAAGCATCTATTTTAGGAACAGAAGCTGTTCGACCTTTAGTACTTATGACGCCGAAGAGTTTATTACGTCACCCACTTACGCTTTCAACTGCTAGTCAGTTAAGCGAAGGACGTTTCCAACCTGCTTTAGAACAAGAAAACCTTGGCATGAAACCAAATAAAGTTAAACGTCTTGTTTTAAGTACAGGTAAAATGGCGATTGACTTAGCAGCGGAAATCGAGTCTGGTAAACATGAATACAACTTAGATGAAGTTCATGTCGTTCGCATTGAACAGTTGTATCCATTCCCTGCTGAAAAAGTTCAATCTATTATGAAACGCTTTAAAAACTTAGAAGAAATTATTTGGGTTCAAGAAGAACCTCGTAATATGGGTGCATGGCATTACATGGCTCCAATTCTGTTCGAACTAGCTGGAGATACAGTGAAAACAGGTTACATTGGACGCCCAGATCGTTCTAGCCCATCTGGTGGCGATCCGTTCGCTCACAAAGCTGAGCAAGAACTAATTGTGGCGCACGCTTTAGATGTGAAGTATAACTTCCGTCAAGATAAACAAGAAATTGAAGTTTATAGCAACTAAAAGTAACAATGAATTTTTCCCGGCTCGACTTGGGCAGATATTCTGCCCAAGTCGAGCTAACAAATGGAGATTACCGAAGATTAAAGAAGACAAAACACACCGTTAGGCAAATAAGGGGAGGACATTTAAAATGATCGAAATTAAAGTACCTGAGCTTGCAGAATCTATTACAGAAGGAACTATTTCACAATGGCTTATCAACGTAGGTGACAAAGTTGAGAAAGGTGGCAGCGTTGTTGAGCTTGAAACTGATAAAGTCAATGTAGAAATCATTGCAGAAGATTCAGGTATTGTATCAAAGTTACTAGGCGAGCCTGGGGATACAGTTGAAGTTGGCGCAACTATCGCAATTTTAGATGCAAATGGCGCACAAGTGGCAGTAAGTACACCTGCACCAGTGGCTGAGCAACCAAAACAAGAAACAGCTGAAGCACCGAAAGCTGCTACTCCAACTGCTGAACAAGCTACGGCTCTACAAGGTTTACCAAATACGAACCGTCCTATCGCATCACCAGCTGCTAGAAAAATGGCTCGTGAATTAGGAATCGACTTAAACGACGTACGTAGCACAGATCCACTTGGACGTGTGAGACCACATGATGTACAAGCTCATGCTGCAGCACCAAAAGAAGCACCAGCTGCTCCAAAAAGTCCAGCTCCTGCTCCAGTTGCAAAAACGGAATTTGAAAAACCAGTTGAGCGCGTGAAAATGTCCCGCCGCCGTCAAACAATTGCAAAACGTCTTGTAGAAGTACAACAAACATCTGCAATGTTAACAACATTTAACGAAGTTGATATGAGTGCAATCATGGAATTACGTAAAGAGCGTAAAGATGCTTTCGAGAAAAAACATGATGTACGTCTTGGCTTTATGTCATTCTTCACAAAAGCAGTTGTTGCAGCATTAAAACAATTCCCATTATTAAATGCTGAAATTCAAGGCGACGAGCTTATCATTAAAAAATTCTATGATATCGGTATTGCAGTAGCAGCTCCAGATGGATTAGTTGTTCCAGTTGTACGCGATGCTAACCAATTAAACTTCGCTGAAATCGAAAGCGAAATTCGTAATTTAGGTATGAAAGCACGTGATAATAAACTTTCATTAAAAGAGCTACAAGGTGGTACATTTACAATTACAAACGGTGGTGTATTCGGTTCTCTAATGTCAACACCAATCCTAAACAGCCCACAAGTAGGTATTTTAGGAATGCACAAAATCCAAGTAAGACCAGTTGCAATTGATGCAGAACGTATGGAAAACCGTCCAATGATGTACCTTGCACTATCTTACGATCACCGTATTGTTGATGGTAAAGAAGCAGTTAGCTTCCTTGTTGCTGTTAAAGATATGCTTGAAGATCCAAAATCATTATTATTAGAAGGTTGATAGACCAATAGTCTATTAGAGGCTGTAGAATAAATCATTCTACAGCCTTTTTTTATTGCGTTCATACGGGACAAATTTCATGACATAAGCTAATAATGTATGCCTAAAACGTAAGGAGGATTAAAATGAATAACCTTCCAGCTCATGCAAAGCTTAAAGCAAATAAGGATACTTTCTTCCTCCCCGACTCAAACGGGGGTGTCTATTTTCGAAATAACGCCAGTTCATTCCGCATGGACGGTGATGGAATTTATAACTGGATTGAAAAATTAATGCCTATGTTTAATGGTGATCATTCTTTAGCAGAAATAACCGATGGTCTCCCTCTCCCCTATCAACATCGTGTATTTGAAATTGGAGAGATTTTATATGAAAATGGTTTTGTTCGTGATGTAAGTCAAGATGCACCTCATGAATTAAACAGTGCATTACTCGATAGGTATGCTTCGCAAATTGAATTTCTAGAAGCTGATTCTCATTCAGGTGCTTTAAAATTCCAGACGTACCGCGCAGCAAATGTCCTTATACTTGGTTCTGGGGATATGCTTACTTCCTTAGTTTCTTCTTTACTAGAATCCGGATTACCTACATTTCATTACCTTGTCACAGATTATATGGAAACAAATTACGACCGAATTCATGAACTAGTAGAACGTGCATATGAAGTTGATGACAATGTACTTGTTCAAGAAATAGATACTACAATTGACCGCCCCCTGCATGAAGTGTTCGAACCCTTTGACTGGATTTTATACGTTTCTCAAAATGGAGACATTGAAGGCTTAAGAACAGTTCACACGATTTGCAAGGAAGTAGGAAAGAACTTCATACCCGCCATTTGTTTATCAACATTCGGTTTGGCTGGTCCTGTCGTAACAGCTGATCGTGAAGAATGCTGGGAATCAGCTTGGCATCGGCTACATGAAACTACTTTGCAAAATGAAAATGCATCAGCTCCTTTTTCACCAATTACTGGCGCAATGTTAGCAAATATAATTGTTTTTGAATTATTTAAACACGTCGCTGATGATTCATATCGAGAAAAAGAGCCACAATTCTTTTTATTAAACTGTGAAACACTCGAAGGGACATGGCATCCTTTTATAAAACATCCTCTCGCAACTGATGAAAGTTTTACAATTGATACAATAGAAAATCTTACCGAAAAACTTGCGCAGCTGTCCAACCAACGTACTTCAACTGAATTGTTCCGTTTTTTCGACTCATTAACTTCTAAAGAAGCTGGTATATTCCATGTGTGGGATGAACAAAATTCATATCAACTACCGTTATCACAATGCAATATTCAAGTAGCTACACCACTATCCGATGGTCCCGCTTCCCTCCTGCCTCTTATGACTTGCGCTAGTTTGACTCATAATGAAGCTCGCCGTGAAGCTGGTTTAACAGGAATTGAAACATATGTAGCTGAAATCATTCATCGCCTTATTCCTGAACATAACGATATCGGTATTGGTGCTGGGGAAACGATGACAGAAGGTGTATACCGGGCACTACAACAACATTTAAACAATAAACTATATGAGCGGCAATCACATATGCTAGAAGAAATTACAACGATCGACCTAGCTGAAATTCATGATACACATTGTAAGTTTTATTACGATGCTCTCTCTACAATTCATGAAGCACCTAAAATAGCAATGAGTGAAGAGATTCTTAGTTTTCCAGTCGTTTGGGTCGGTGTAAATGATAGATGGTATGGCGCATCCAGTATTAATATGACGTTAGCGTTACGTAACGCACTACAACTATCTCTTCTTCACATTCAAAATGAAGAAACTCCATACAGAGCTACTGTTTTGCCTGAATCATCTATTATTTTATATGACACTGATTCTTTTCGAATAGAAATACAAGCGGACGAAGAGATTCCAGATGTGCAATCTTTACAGCTTGCCTTGCAGCATTTAGGAGAACATAATTTTTATCCATTCGTGTTTGATTTAGCGATTGAATCATTTTTGAAAGAAAATTTAGATGGTGTGTACGGGGTATTAATTGCAAAGGAGGACGGTCTATGACTCAACATATATTGCTTATAGGAGATGGCCTACTTGCAGACTATGTACATGATCAATTACGCAAACAATATTCCATCATTCGCCAACATACAATTACAGATGAACTCCCTGAAAATATCAACCTCGCTCTCGTATTACATGACGGCTCTCCTTCTACTATTCATCATGATGCTGAGCTTGTTTTTCGTTCCAATCATATTCCGTGGCTACGTGCGTTTACTTCATTTGGTGAAGGTGTTATCGGACCTTATATTCGTCCTCTTGCAACGGGATGCACCCATTGTGCCGATGGACGACGCTTTATCGCCGGATTTGATCAACAAGAAATGTGGGAATTACAGCGGAAATATGCATTGAAATCAGAGCACGTAACGAGGCGTGATGTACGCGCCACCCAAAATGGCATTCTGCAAATGTGCCAGCTCATTCATGCTGAAACGGAGAAAATATTAGCTCACGGACATTCTTCTTTAGAAAATGAACTCATTTTACTAAACTTACAAACACTGCAATGTACGCGGCATTCTTTTCTTCCAGATCCTCTCTGTCCTATATGTAGTAATTTACCTGCTGATACTGCGGATGCGGCACAGATTTCTTTACAACCGAGCTTAAAAACAAGTGCTGAAACGTATCGCTGTCGTTCTATTCATGAACTAAATACATTTTTAACGAGAGACTATTTAGATTACCGGGTTGGTATGTTGAATGGAAAAATGCAGCATTCTTTATTACCATTCGCTGACGTCATTATAAACATGCCGTTAATGTTTGGGAATGAAGGTGTTGCAGGTCGAACCCATTCATTTGCACTGAGTGAAGCAACTGCTATTTTAGAAGGTTTAGAACGATATTGTGGTATGTCACCTCGAGGAAAAAAGACAAATGTGCATAGTAGTTTTCATGATTTAGAGGATCATGCACTGAATCCCCTCACACTCGGTGTACATGCAAATGAACATTATAATCGTGATAGTTTTCCGTTTAAGCCGTTTGATCCCAACTATGAACAAAACTGGGTATGGGGCTATTCTTTATCACAAAACAAGCCACTTTTAGTTCCAGAATCAATCGCTTATTATAGCCTCGGTCATCGGGATGCTTTCGTATATGAAACATCCAATGGTTGTGCAATTGGTGGTAGTTTAGAAGAAGCAATTTTTCACGGCATTTTAGAAATTGTAGAGCGTGATGCCTTCTTGCTCACTTGGTATGCTGAATTACCTCTGTCCCGCCTTGATCTTAGCTCAGCAAACGATACGGAATTACAATTAATGATTCAGCGGTTACGCACGATTACCGGGTATGAATTACACGTTTTTAACGCGACGATGGAACACGGCATCCCGAGTTTATGGGTAATTGCGAAAAATACGCGTGCAAATGGAATGAACGTTGTTTGTGCAGGGGGCTCTCATTTAGATCCTATTCGAGCTATAAAAAGTGCAATTCACGAAATAGCAGGCATGTTACTAATAGCAGATGATGAGCTCGAGCAAAAAAGAGAGTACTACGAAAAATGCTTACAAGATCCTTATCTCGTTAATAAAATGGAAGACCATAGTATGCTGTACGGATTAAAAGAAACGGAAGAACGTCTTCATTTCCTTTTACGTGAAGATGCTCCGGTGCAATCGTTCCAAGAAATGAATGCATTACAATCGTTTGATATGGATTTGACATCTGATCTTCATCAACTTTTAAATCGTTTGCATCAATCTGGGCTCGAAGTAATCGTTGTAGATCAAACCGTCCCCCTTATAGAGCAGAACGGATTACATTGTGTAAAAGTCATGATCCCAGGCATGCTACCGATGACGTTCGGTCACCATCTCACTCGTGTTACCGGACTGGATAGAGTGTACACTGTACCGATGACACTTGGATATAGGGCTGAGCCTTTAACAAACGAACAATTAAATCCACATCCTCATCCATTTCCATAGTAAAGGGGGGATTTCATGCAGCTAGATACTTTTTTACATCATCTCCATTTCACTATTGATGAAATTATGCCGAATCATGAGGTGAACTGGGAAGACGCACCGCTTCCTTATAAGTTATATCGAAATGTACCTGTCATCCCTCTCTCTTCAGAAATCCCAATATCTTTGCCGAACTCTTCTACTACACCTACTTTGGATGAGATTGGTGCTTACCTTTTGTATTCATTTGGTATAACCCAATTATGTCAGCTCAATAGCGAAAGAAATTTATTCCGGAGGTCTATCCCTTCAGGTGGTGCTTTATACCCAAATGAATTGTATATATATTTAAAATTGGATCATTATCCAGACGGCATTTACCATTATGACGCTGCGCATCACCGACTTATCTTACTTCGCGAAGGAAATTTCGATTCTTATCTTACAGACACACTCGGCAATCGCTGTAACATACATTCTTGCTTTGGTGCTGCATTTGTATCCACTATGTTTTGGAAAAACTTTTTTAAATACAATAACTTTTCGTATCGTCTGCAAGGATTAGATAGCGGCGTTCTCATCGGTCAATTACTCGAATGTGCGAAACAGTTCGGTTACAAAAATGGCATATACTTTCAATTTCTAGACCGTGCAATCAATCATTTACTCGGACTGACCGAAGGAGAAGAAAGTGTGTATGCTGTTATTCCTTTAAGTACAGAACCGAATATAGATTGGTTCCACGATGATTATCGTAAAAATAAAACCGTTACTTCTCATGACTTATTGCAGCAAATTCCACCTTTAGCACATGAGCATTTCATTCGTTCCAAACATGTGGAAGGATATCCAATGATAACAAAAATAAATGAAGCATCTATGATTGAATCGACAGAACACTTCCAAACACTAGCTCATGAAGAGTACTATCAACATCATGCGCACACTGTACGGCTACCGAAAGTAGAGCGTTTATCGTATAATTTCTTACAACTTTGTAAAGAACGGTACTCCCCTAACGATGACTTTACTTTAACGAAATGGGATGCAGCTGAGCTCGCTACTTTACTACAAGAAGCGAGTCTCTCCTTCCCCTATTACAACGACCTTGATGGCAAGTATATAAATGAAAATGCACGCGTCTCCTTATATGGATGTTTTTATAACGTAAAAACTATTGAAAACGGGGCTTATGCTTATAACAGTAAAACACATTCCATACACCCAATTCGGTATGGAGACCTTCGTTACCCCCTTCAGTCTAGTATGACGATGGATAACGTAAACCTTTTTCAAGTACCACTTTGCTTACATGTAGTTGGAAAGAAGGATTACTACACACGTGCATTAGGCTATAGAGGATATCGCATTCACCAAATGGAAGCTGGTATACTCGTTCATAAACTCGTTTTCGCTGCGACCGCTATGGGGATGGGTGGTCATCCGTTACTAAGTTTTGATACAAATTCTTGTGATCAATTGTACGGGATTGATGGTGGAAATGAAACATCACTTATTCAAATTCCTGTTGGGGCGTATCGAGCGCGGAATTGGTTAAAAGGGTCTTTGCATAATTAAAAGCACGCCGTCCACCGGCGTGCTTTTTACTAGATTACTTTAAAGATACTCTTAATTTGTCTTGCAAATAACCAATTTTTCGTACCATAGTTATCATTTAAACTATCTAAATTGATAGTTTGTCCGTTAGCAAACTTTAATTCTAACGTTGTATTTTTGTCATTTGTTTTTAAATTACTATTTGTAATGGCATCATACTTTAATTTTTCAATCTCAACATATTCGTCTTTTTCTTGTCCGATAACGACATGGTCTTGGAAGAAAAACAATACTTCTACTTTCTTACCGAAGCAAAATACATTTTTCGTATAAATTAATGTCGCATTATCAAGTCCGACACATACTTCTTTCATCTCTTCAACAACGTGTCCAAAATCTTCTTCCTGTCTTGCGTTTGATTCCGCAATCCATTCCTCGATTGTTTTCATGTTAATTGCCATACTGCGCCCCCTGGTTCGTTCATTGCTTTGTTAAAAAACAAATACTATATGACAATATAAGCGATACGTACTTTGTTTTCAAGGGTGAACCTTATATTCAAAATAAAGTGAAACTTTAATCAGTAGGAGGGCTGTTCATCCCCCACTGATTATCAGCCCTCACCAATCGGGCGTTTACGAGCAACCCGACTCCCACAAATAGCGGGATAAAGCTAAATTTCAAAGTAATATACTAGGAACACTTATTTCATTATATTTTAAACGTTTGAACGAGGCATTCTTCATCATCAATCATTTGTTTTCGTTCATCAAATTCAATGTTTAACTCTCTATATACTTTCTTCCAAAACGAAACTGCCGGTACATTTTTTAGAAGTTCGATAACGAAATACTGTCCTCGTTTCTCTTCTAGTAAATTTTCAATAACTTGTTTACCGATTCCTTTTCCCCTATATTGATTCAATATGAAAATGTCATTCATACAAAAATCGTTTTCTTTCTTCAAAAATGGACGTTCTAATAGTAATAAAAATCCTACAATACTATGATCAACCTTTATAAAATACGGAGTGATTCCGTCATTTTTCCAAAACATGTGCAAATCTTCGTATTCAAAAAAACCATCCGCTCCGATAGTTATATTCATAGTGAACTTAGAAAGGTCATGAAGGTATAATACGTACAAATTACGTAATATTTCTTTTTCTGATTCTTGAATTCTTTGAAGTGCTACAACCATTTTTAAAAATCCCCTTTTCTATATGTAACTATTTCCCCCTCTTTATTATTCAATAAAAAAGATTACTTCCCTTTACAAAAAAAGTAGCACTTTAAAAGTGCTACTCCGCTCGCCTTGCTGCTTGCTGAATTGGATCCCAAACGCTGTTATATGGTGGTGCGTAACTTAAGTCGACGTCTTCTAAATCGTGAATGCTCATTTTATTGAAAAGCGCCATTGCAATCACATCAATACGCTTATCTACACCTTCTTCCCCAATTATTTGTCCACCCAACAATTGCTTCGTATCGGAACGATATAGCAATTTTAAGTGAAGTGGTTTCGCATTTGGATAATAGCCCGCCATATTTGTTGAATCTACTTTAACTGTTTTATACGGGATATTGAGCCCTTTCGCTTCTTTTTCATTTAAGCCTGTTCTCGCGAGTGTCAGATCCATAAATTTAATAATGCCTGTACCTAACGTACCTTTAAATGATCTTCGTTTATCAACCATATTGAGTCCAGCAAGTCGTCCTTGTTTATTGGCAGTCGTTCCAATTGGAATATGATCATGAATTTCTTTTATAACGTGATAATGTGTCGCGCAATCACCAGCAGCATATACGTCTTGCACATTCGTTTGCATATATGCATTTACTTCAATTGCCCCTTTATGATTTGTACGTATATTGGTTCCTTCAAGAAAATCAGTATTTGGCTTTACTCCGACAGATACTAAAACAAGATCTGCTTTATACGTACCTTTATCCGTTTCAACCTCCTCTACTCGCTCTTTTCCTCTAAACGCTTTTACATTTTCATTCGTTACAATTTCAATATGATGTTTATCCGCTTCTTTATGTATATATTCCGCCATATCTGCATCATAAATCGTACCGATATGATCATTTCGCTCAATCATTCTTACTTTCTTACCAAGCTCGACAAATGTTTCTGCCATCTCCAGTCCAATCGCACCGCCGCCAATAATTGTTACGTCTTCAACTTTGTTCGTTTCTAACGTTCTTAATATACGCTCAGCATCTGGAATTGTTTTTAAAAGATGAATGCCTTGTAACTCTCGTCCTTCCCATTCTGGCATAACAGGACGCACTCCCGTCGCAATTAATAAACGGTCATACGTAAATTCAAAAACATCTTTCGTCTCCATATGCTCCGCGTACACAATTTTCTTTTCCGTATCTACTTTCGTTACTTCATGTCGCACTTTCGCATCAATTCCGTACTTATCACGAAACGTCTTCACGTTACGCGCAATTAATTTTTCCGTCGAAGCAATAGCACCACTAATAACATACGGTAATCCGCACTGAGCGTATGAATAGATTTCACCTTTTTCTAACGTCACAACGTTTGCAGTTTCATCGTTTCTTACAATTTGCATGGCTGCACTCATCCCAGCTGCATCTCCGCCAATAATGACATAGTTCACTTTACCACTCCTTCTTTTTTCCCTACTCTTTACAATTTCCATATTTTACAGAAATAACACCTATTCCCATTGTAAAGAAATAATATTTCATCTACAAATTTAGTGCACAAACCTATGCCTGAATAGGTAACCGTCGTGTCTTATAAACAACATGTTTAATATGCTATAACAGTTACTATTGAAAGTAGGTGAAACATACATGTGCGCAGGCCTTCTCGCCCAGCTTCCAGAGGAACCGCAAGAACCGAAAGCCGCCTTGTCGCTTGACCAAGAATTTTCTATTAACGCAACACTTTATAGTGCTCGCGCTTGGTTATCTAATGATGAGACTTTCGCTCAAACTATTTGGAAAGGCTCTCGCTTCGCTTCAGCATCACACGCTGGCAAGTCCATCTTACCAATCGGTACTGTTAAAATTTTGAACTTATCTGATGATACAATAACAGTTACTGCATCATCAGAATCAGATGATGCCCTCAAAATAGTCGTACCGCCTCGTTCTGAAGGTGTTTTAACATCTAGTGCATTATCTGATGTGCAAGCTAGTACATCAGGAGGAGCAAGTAAAGTCACATTCCTCTTTCACATCTTTTTCTCAAGAGATCCTGGTCCAGCTAAACAACCATAGAGAAGGTACAGTAATATACACTGTACCTTTTTCATGCACTCTATTCTCTTGATTTGATCAATTCAACATTATAAGCTTCAATATCCGTTAAATTCCCTTTAAAATACGGATTTTCTCTGTACCAAGACTGTTTTGAAAAATACGCTTGCATATCTTTCGTTTGAAATATGTTTCCATGTCTTGCATATATTTCGTTTCTAGCAATTTTCAACTGTTCTTTCGTTACATACGTTAAATCTGCATTCGTTAATTTTCGAATATCACTATCAGGGAAGATAAAACCATTATATACATACCCAGTCGTAGGTGGCGGAGTAACATTGTAAACGACTGTTTTTTCTACGCTTTTCTTTTCGAATGGAAGGTTATAAGCCGAAAGTGCTGTTACCGTTTCTACTTTTGTCGTTTCCCTTCCGCTTTCTCCATTGCGTTCTAAATAAATCGTCGCACTTCCATCAGTTGCTACGGGACCCCACGTAATTTCTTCTCCGGTCAATGCGGTAACTGGCTTTTGATTCACATATAATGTCGCACCAGGCGCGTTCGTTTGAACTGTAATATATTGCCCTTGCAACGTTAAATCTATCGTTACATTATTTTGACTTTGTTTCATAAGTACAACTTTTTCCTCGCGTGATAGTTTTACATAGTCATTTTTATATTCCACTTGAAACACTTGAGCTCCTGGAAGAAACGGTCCATATTGCTTCTGAAAATTTTTGTCTTCTGTCTTATCGATTTCTTTTCCGTTCATTTTTAAAGATGCACCTTTTTCATTTGAAAGCAAAGTCGTATAATACGTCCTTGCCTTCAATTTATACCGATCAAATATAAAGTAATGTTTCCCGTCTTTCGTTAAAGAAAAATCCGCTCTTTCAATTCCGTCCCCTTGCTTTTCACCTTGCTTTAAATATTGTTTCAATTCATTCACGTAAGACGGATTTTCTTTTATATATGAAAATAGAGGCTTGAAACTCTCTCTCGTTACAATAACCGATGGGTCATCTGTCGTAACAATCTCAGCTAATTTTTCTCCGTCTCTCTCTTGTAAAATCGTAATCATCCGGTCTACTTGTGCCACCTGCGCATAATACGATGATCCATACAAATACAATCCAACAATCGCTATAACAAGTAGTGCTAAAAGTGTAATGCCAATTTTTGTACCGCTCCCCATTTTCTTCTTCACTACTGGAATTTCTCTCTTTGTACCGCAGTTTTGACAAAATTGCACACCATCTACAAACTGCGTTCCACACTTTGTACATACATTCATCCATTCAACCACCTTTGCATTAGAAGCCAGTTAATCCCTGTGTAAAGGCTTGAATTACAGTGCTAATGTAAGACCAAAGTACAATAAATGTTACGATTCCAATGAAAACATTTGCGATAAGAAGTGTGTAAACAAGATCTAATCCGCCATTATCTAATTTTAATATGGCTACAATTATACTAATCCCTATATAAGTTGTAGCTAACGATAATAATATCGGTAAGAAAAAGATTAATAAGAAACTAAAAAGAAAAGTAAGAACTAATATAGCAATAACCGGCGTTGCTATCGTTCCCCATATGCCGAATACTTCAAGAAACGAAAAAGAGGATTTCATCATCTTACCACTTATAAAAATAATGAATCCAACAAACAAAGTTAAAATTAATAAAAAGAAAAATACCGTTACAGATTCTCCAAAAAATGTAGGAGTATATACTTCTGGCACTAGCGTTCTCGTAACAGCTGCACCAGCACTCATCATTCTATAAAAAATACATGCTCCTAAAAAACAAATAAGAACAAGACTGACAATTCCATTTCGCACTTCGACATTGCCACTTTGCATAATCGCTGTCGGTGCTTGAAATGCCTGTTTAAAAAACCGAAAATAGCCACTCGTAAACCGCTTTGCTTGCTCTACCGTTTCATTTGGACGAGTTTCCTTCGCTTGCTCTGCATGCGATGATTGCTGATTTTCTTCTTGGACACCACTTGCTACTACTTCTTCGGTTAACGAATGTCCACAATTCCCGCAAAACTTTGCTTCTACTGCATTTTCTGTATGACATGCTGGACATTTCACGCTCTCATCCCTCCTTAAGCATATATCTTATAGGATGTTACAAGTTCAATATATGACTTTGGACATAAAACATGACTACAAGAAACAGATTATGAAATCCTGCTTTTGAAAGAAAATATATAGACTAGTAATCTAGAAAAATAATGCTATTATGAAACAGAGCAACTAAAGTGAAACTTTAAACAGATTGGATGAAAGGCAATGGAATTTGTAAACTCAATTTTTCAAATACTCCTTACAAGCGTGATCCAGTTATTTTCTTTAATTGGAGTCATCATTGTAATCGGATTTCTATTAGGTTATTTAGAATCTCTCACACGAATGTATTGGTCGAGGGCTTTCGGAAGAAAAGGATTTCTTTTGACTGCGTGGATTGGTGTTCCTATTCATGAACTTGGACATGCCATTATGTGCGTACTATTTCGTCATAAAATTGTAGCAACGCAGTTCTTCCCAACAGATACGAGCCAAGGTGCGTTAGGTTACGTACAACATCAATACAATCAAAAAAGTGTATATCAACGAATTGGGAATTTCTTCATTGGAATTGGCCCTATTATTTCTGGTATTACTGCATTAATCCTTTTCATGCGCTATTTCGTACCAGATTCATATTTTTTATTTAATACAACTCTCGAAAAGACGATTGCATCTACTTCTATTACTTTAGAAATGGTTCAAAACATGCTCTTGTCGACGTTCGTATTATTGAAAAGCTTATTTACAATAAACAATTTATTGAACCCTTCCTTTTGGTTATTTTTATTTATCGCTATTTGTATTTCTGCACATATCGCTTTAAGTAAACCTGACATTAAAGGATCCATTGACGGTGTCATCGTCATGTTTATCGTATTGTTTTTATTTAATATAATAGCAGAACTTTTTCAGTACGACAGTAACCAACTCATCGGGAAAGTAATGAAATATAATATGTATCTCATTGCATTTTCTAGTGTGGCACTGCTGTTCTCTTGTATTTCTACACTTGTTAGTTTTGGGTTTTATAAAATAAGAGGAGGGCGTTCATTGTGAAATGCCCCCGTATTAAAAAAGCGCAACTAAGCAACCTGAGTTCTATATTTATATGGACTCAGGCTGCTTAATTTTTTTGAAATCTTTGATAGTTATACAAGTGCATATATTTGCACACAGCAACTTTAACCTCATCAGCCTTGTGGAAAGAGTATCAATGGAAACACTCTGACTTGAAATGAATGAAGGAATATCAGCCCTTTGTCTGTTAAGAAATTTCACAATAAAACTAATTGATCCTACTTTGAAATAGCATTTTTTATATGATGTAAATTATTTAACAGACTAAAGAACGAACTGTCTCACTTCCTCTAGTACAAGGTGAAAATGGAATTCAAATCACTTTGCGAATACATTCAGAATTATTTTTAATGTATATCATCCTTTTGATAATGCAAGCAAACTCACTTTGATATCAAAAATTTGTAAAATATCTTGTTCTAACTTTATTGCATTAAAATCAGCCTTAGCCTTTCCTTCTAACATTCTAATAGATTGAATAATATTTCTAATTATCAATATTTTTCTCGTAGAATAATCTGCAGATAAAAATGTTTCATAATCAATCCTTAATCTAAAATCTGCTTCTTTACTCTTCCTTTTAAAGAGCTTTCTTTCTTTATGAAAACCCGCATCTTCATATTCCGGAGTTATGTTAACTACTATAGGGATTATAGCTATTTCTTCTACCTCGCTACCATAATTATTACTATTTAATTCTTCAAGTTCACTGCCTATTTCTGAAATCATATTTATAAATTCTTCCGCAATATCTCCTTCTAATTCACCACTTAAAAAAAACCTCATAATTACTCACCCTTTTCAATAATCGCTTTTATGTAGTGGAGGACGCTTTCCATTAATTTTAGTTTTGGCTTCGGTTTAGCCTTTTATTTTTTTCTGCGTTCTTGCTCTTGTTTTATTAATTGTAAAAGAAATTCCCCCACGAATCATATTCATACGTTGCTACAATTTCATCATTTTGATCTGTCATCGTAACGAGGATTATAGTGATAGTATAACGTTTGTCCTTGCGATTTCATAGCTACTAAAAATCTATCTATAATTGTAATTTCTTCTCCGTCACAATCTAATTCAACTTCATTATCTTCTAAAAATGTACACCTTCTAAAAGTTATTTTATTATGATACTCCAAGAAAAACATCCTTTCTCATTCAATAAAACTATTAATAATTTAAAACATATAAAATACCCCTTTTAGCTTTTTCTAAAAGGGGTGTTTTATTTACATATTTAATCCAGCTTTTAATACCCAATATTTATTTCCATTCATTGTGAGTGAGAATTCAATCCATCCGTTTGGATCTTCACGATAAATAAATACAGGTGTACCCGTTGCTAATGTACCTTGATCATTTTTCGTAACTGACTGACTTTTAATTGTACCATCAAATGGATATGGTACAACGTAATAGGAAGTAGCCAGTTTAACAGTTTTTGTCGTTCCTTGTGAGTATGTTTTATATGGAATATCACTTGATAGGGCGTCGACATTTAAAGAGTTTGGATTTTTAGGTAATTTTTTCGCATATACATAATCTTTTTTCTGGAAAGGTTTAATACGTTCCATTATTTTTACGATTTTAGCAGACCACTCTTGATCTGTTGAATACATGACATTCATGCCTTTTAATGTTGGTCCGTTAAAGTATGATCCGTTTTTTTCTAAGTACTTTTCTCTTACGTAGTTTGCGTTATAAGAAATACTATCACCGAAAGTTGGTAAATATTTCGCATACTTAAATGGATCAGCATCGTAAGCACGTAACCCAAATAGGTTATGTTTACGATATGCAATTTCAGATTTACCATATCCCGATTCTAAAATAGCGTGTGCAGCTAAATAAAGAGCATTGACACCATGTTTAGCTTGAGCTTCGACAAAGTCATTCCCATGTCCAATTAATGGGCTGTCTGGATGATATTTTTTAATATTAGCATCAATTTCTGCACCAGTCACATTTGAAGCGTACGTTAAATCAAGATCTAAATATGTGGTAGCAGTGATGTTATTTTCAGGAATCCAAGCACCGCTCTTGTCGAAATGGTACGTCGTTCCATTGATTGAAGCAGTTCCAGTTTGCATCATACCGTTGGATTGCAAATAATACCATGTATCGCCATCTTGTAGCCAGTCCGTCTTCATTGCACCATTATTTTGTAAATAGTACCAACTTCCATCTATAAATGACCAACCAGTTTTCATCGTACCGTTAGCATTCAAATAGTACCAAGCGCCGCCATTCGAAAGCCAACCCGTTTGCATTGCTCCACTAGCGTTTAAATAATACCACGTATTATTCACTTGCAGCCATCCGATTTTCATTGATCCATCATTTTGGAGGTAATAACGGTTGTTTCCATCTTGTAGCCAACCAATTTTCATTCCGCCACTTGAATTTAAGTAATACCACTTATTATTATCAAGAAGCCAGCCAGTTTTCATAGAACCATTAGAATTTAAATAATACCAAACTCCTTGATTTAATAGCCAACCCGTTTGCATTGCTCCGCTAGCGTTTAAATAATACCAAACTCCTTGATCTAATAGCCAACCCGTTTGCATTGCTCCGCTAGCGTTTAAATAATACCAAACTCCTTGATCAAACAGCCAGCCAGTTTTCATTGCTCCACTAGCGTTTAAATAATACCAAACCCCTTGATCAAACAGCCAGCCAGTTTGCATAATGCCGCTTGAATTTAAGTAATACCATTTATTATTATCAAGAAGCCATCCTTTTTTTATAGTGCCATCTGGATTGAAGTAATACCATTTTCCATTTTGTTGGACCCATCCAGATTGTTTTACAGCATTTACATTTACATTTACAGTTGCTGTATTAGAAGTTGTTACAGTTTCAGCTAAACCTGTTATAGGAATAGAAATTATACTAGATGTTAAGACAATTGCTGCAGCTTTTTTAAACATTTCTTCCTAGTACTCCTTTTATTAATTTTTTAGTTTAATAGTTATCTAACTACTATTGTAACAAGGAAGCGGAAAAAAACAACTATAACATTGTAGATATTTAATAGTATAATATTAAAATGATTAATATTGAGTTTTTAGGGGGAATTTATAAAGGAACATGTTCATAGAAGGATTGGAAAAAGTTGATTTGTGAAGTCAGCTCGTTAGTTTTTATTGTACATCTTCTTCTTTTTTAATAAGAGGGTGCTGCAAAACCCTCTTATATTAATACATTTGATGCTTACTCTCCATTATAAATTTATATACTACACTCTAATTGCTCAAAGAAAATGTTAAATCACATTGTTTTTAATTCTAGTTTTGTTCCCGCTTTTTGCATTCCCTGTTTTAAGTGCTTTTTATTGGACGAAGGTGTCTTGGCAAGCTTGTAATTTTTTGCCCCTAAACGATACCCAGCTCCGAACGAAATAACTATACTAAAAAACAACTACATTTTAAGATTAATCACTTTACCATTAAGAGAAAATTGTTTTGCTTCAACTAACAAAATAGAATCCCAAATCTCTATTATAATATTTACTCCTGTGGAATATTTGCTACTCCATTCTTTCTCATTTTGTAAACTCAATTTAACTTCACTCAGATTTGGATCTTCATAATAAATCGTTGTTAATTCTAAATAATCTACTTTTTCTCTATCATAAAATGCAAATCTACGCTTTTCATCATCTTTAACATAATAAAACGATGACACTTCTATCAATACTAATTTATAATCTTTTATCACTCCATTATCAATTACCTGCAATGTAAATTTAATACTATCATTTAACAAATCTATATGTGTCTCTAAAACGGTAGCGCCCCATAAATTATCTAATATAGACTGTATATTAATACTATTCATGTAGCTTTTCATCCTTTTCTAACGTTTTTTATTTAATGTATGACGTATTTGCTTATAAGACTTCCTTAATCAATTAACACGTGATTTGCCTTTGTATCCTTTATAAGCACTATAGCCACTTATCGCTACAGGAATAAGCCAAGGTGCCTGTCCATCTGGATTTGTCAGCATCACTGGATTATTATCACCATACGTATACCCATTCTGCGTTACAGAGGCATCCTCTTCACCCAGATCATGCCCCATACAAAATCCCTTCTTTACTTTATTATATATTTTTCCCATTCCTGTTAGTTCTCATAAAAAATACAAACCTTTTTAATGAGGTTTGTATTTTTTATCTACTATTCAGTTATCTTGTCTTTGTCCATACACCGTTTGCATCTACCCAGTATTTGCTATCAACCCACGTATTTTTGCTCATTTTTCCAGTAGGTGGGAAGAAAGAATACCACTTACCATCTATCTCTTTCCAACCTGCTGCCCTTACTCCATTTTCATCAAAATAATACTTTTCACCCTCAAGAGAAATCCACCCTATTGCCATCGAAGCATCATTTTGCAAATAATAGCCCTTACCATTATTGAACATCGAACCTATTACCGCTTCACCTTTTGTATTAAAGTAGTACCATTTTCCACTATCTTGTAGCCACCCAGTTACTTTTACACCGTCCTGGTTTAAATAATACAGTTTACCGTTTTCTATTCTCCATCCTGTTTTTCCATTCTTCCAGTCAGACATCATTGCACCGTTTTCTTTAAAACCATACCATTTACCATCAATGAAATGTTTTCCTACTGCCATTGCACCATTAGAGTGTAAGTAATACCAATTTCGATCTTTTTGTAACCAACCGGTCACCATAGAACCACTAGCGTTTAGATAGTACCATGTATTATTTACTAATATCCAATCTGTCGCCATGGAGCCTTCTGCATTTAAGTAATACCAATGACCGTTTACTAACGCCCATCCTTTCATCATGGAGCCACTTTCTTTCAGGTAATACCACTTGCCATCTACTAGCGTCCAACCTGTTTTCATTGCTCCATCTGCACTTAAGTAATACCACTCACCATTTACTAACGTCCAGCCTGTCACCATAGATCCATTTTCTTTCAAGTAATACCACTTGCCATCTACTAGTACCCAACCTGTTACCATCATTCCGTTGTCATTCAAGTAGTATTGTTTTCCATTTTCCTTAAACCAACCTGTCACAAATTCCAATTTTTTCTCATCAAAATAATACCAGTGTCCTTGTGTTTCTCCATATTCCTTGAAATAATTCCAACCAACTACTGGCTCCAATAACGTAATGTTACCGCTGCTCAGTTCTTCCATGCTTTCTCTCTCTGAGCTATCTCGTGGCTCATGAACGTTAGAGTTATATGCTATTAAGCCCAAAACTCCTGAATGGATCATATCAATCTCCCAAGTTCCAACCTGCTCAAAATCAAAATAAGTATTTAATACACCTTCATACAAATCTGTTTCCGAATTATATTTTAAATTTACATACTCATAAACTTCTTCTTCCTCTTCATCTAAATAAGGAAGGATATACTTGATGCTTATATCAGAACCTATGCCATTTGGATTATTAACCTTGACGGTAACTTTCACTTTCATTTCATTACCAAAAGAAACCTCACTTGGCGTTACATGAACACTATCGATCCAATCACTCTTGTTTTCTGATTCTGCACCAACTTCTTTACTAAACACCACACTCATCATAACCATGACTACAAGCATCATCGCTTGCATCAAAATTTTCTGCCTCGTACCCATATATGTAGCCTCCTGCATCCATAAAATTGTGACTTTCAGGGTGGAAAACAGACAAGTCTAGAATAATATAGTAAACTCCAAAACTATCTTACCATTCTTTTTTATTATCCATTAAAAACAGAACATCCGTTCAATCCCCTTACATAAATTAAAGGATAAGAATAAAAAAAACAAGATAGATTTTACATGTAGAAACACTTTCATTTGTAATTACGAAAGTATTCCTACAATTTCTCGTAAATCATTTACAGACTACCTTTATATCCCTTATATTAAAAGTAACTATATACAAATACTACACAATGTGTAAAAATCACTTAATAAATCATACATGTGACAAAGGATTAGAAAGGACTTATAAAGAGTAAAAAGTAGTGACCATGAATTCTGATCCTCTCAAAAACCTTTTATAAGTTATCATTTTCAATCATTATGAAAAATACCACTATTAATAATTCATGAACAGTTTCTATGCCTTCAATAGCGATCACCATACATAACAATTTCTTTATCATACATGTATCCCACGTATCCAAATGGATTCTCTGCTGCGATACCTTTTGCGTCACTCTTTAATACGTTCCACCATGCATCATATTCATAGTTTACGACAACTTGTCCATTTGGGTCTGTCATCGCTACTACGTCACCACTTGGGTTGTAGTGATAGAATAACGTTTGTCCTTGTGCTTTCATTGCTAGACGAACGCCGGCCATTGAGTATACATATTGACGAAGTACGTTTCCACTACCATCTGTCTCGTATAACGGATTAATACTGTCACCATCGTAGAAGTAACGTGTGATTTTTCCATTTACTTCTTTTTCGAAACGAAAAGAGCTCGTTCATGTCGAACGAGCTCTTTTCATCAATTATTTTTCTTATAATTACAATTCTCAACCGGAACACGAGCATGCCCTTCTTCATCCGTACACCATGACTGCGACTGGAATGCAAGAAAGATACCGATCCATTCTTCTTCCTTTTCAAAATGAATGAGTATTCCTCCGTCTTGCCATATACCATCATCACCTTGCCATTTTTCTACATTTCCTTGATTCATATGAATATCATGTATACCGTTTCCTGGTTCAAAATGAAAGTAAGAATCGGGTGTATTTTCTTCTGGCCCCCATCTTTCACCGAACGCGTAAATAATCGCACTTTCTTCTATCGCTCGCTTTATATACCGCTCAATTTTTTCATTTAAATCATTATCAGCTCCTGCTTTTTCAGGTGGTAAAGGGATCATTTGATTTGAGTCAAATAGATTTCCTCTTACATAATCTAAAGCTACTTTCGGTTCATTGTTTTTTATTTCTGTAAAACCGAATGGTAATGTCGGTAAAATATGAATCGCCTCTGACCTAATATTGTTACTCGCAAAATATAAAACTTCCGACGGATAACTTTGCGATTTCACGTTAATTGCAATACGATAATCTACTCCTGCTTCGCCTTGTAAATGAACTTGATAATGAGGTGTTTTCCCTTTTCCAATCTTTGATTGTATAACTGTACCTTTTAACACACCGTAGTTTTTTAGGGGCATACATTTCATCTCCTATTCATTTAGTAGAAGCTTTTCATACTTAAGGCATTATCCATATAAAAAGAAAATCCTCCTTTTTCAGGAGGATTTTCTTATTTTCTCAACATATACCAAAAAATAACCTCCACCACTACAAGTAACACCGCACCAAAGATCATTAACGTCGTCTTCTTTAATAGTTCAGTTTCACGATACGGGATATTACATAAATAAGCACCTAGTGTAATGCGTGATGGACAAGCGATTGTCGCCACTGACGATGCGGTGTTTTGAAGTGTTGTGACGTATTGCCACGGGAGTGCTACGTTTTGTGCTGTTTGCATTTGTAGTTTTATAAACATCGCATTTGATCCTGCGTTACTACCTGTTAAAAAACCACCGATACTACCGATGAACGGAGCAACGAAAACGAAAAAGGTACCAAATGTTTCACCAGCTGTTTTTGCGAGTAATGAATGCATACCAGATGCACCCATTAGTTCTGAAATGGCGATAAACATCGTCGTCGTAATCGCAAAAGGAATCCATTGTTTTATCGTTTGCAAGAGTGATTGTTTCATAATATGAGATGGAATGCGGAAGAAAATAATTGTAAATAAACAAGTCATGCCGAGCCAAAAACCTGGTGAATATAGCATTTCTAATTTGTAAGAATATGATTTTAAATCAAGGACTGCATATGATCTGAACAAATCATGTAATGGTGGAACGAGGCGAGAAAGTAAAATACAAACTGTTAAGAAGATATAAGGGCTAATAATTTTTATAATGGATACTTCTCTCTCCGTTGCCGCAGCATGTTCTGTTATAAAGGTTTGCTCATTTTTCCCTTTTAGTTTAATGATAAGAAAGCCAAATGTAATTGTAACGATAGAACTTAATATACCTGCTAGTTCAACACTTACGTATGCGTTAGAAAGATAGATTCCGAGAGAAAATAATAGAAAGAATCCTATCCCTTCCTTCCACTTTTCTATAACTGCCTGAAAGCCACCGACAACGTATAAAGAAAGGATGATAAAGTATGCGAAAATCGGGATGCTTAATAATGCTGTATTTGTACCAAGAGTTGTGAGCGGCATATTTATAAGCTGCGAACCGATAATCGTACCAGTTGCCATTGCGCCCCATGAACTAGCTAGTAAACCAATAAATGAAAGTAGTACAGCTTGAAACGGTTTATAGCCTAATGAAAGAAAGATAGGTGCTGCAACCATGAAGCCAATTCCGAATCCACTTACCGATTCAATTAGTGGGCAAATACCAAAGCACATAAGAAGCATTTGTAATAAACGATCTTGCGTCACTTCTTCTAAAAAACGCGCTACTTGATCGATGTACCCCATTTTGTTCATGAGGTGAAATAAAAAAATACCGAAAAATAAAACATACCCGACAATAAAACAAATTAACCAACCTTTAATCGTTGCATGCACAGTTTCACTTATCCTTAATTGAAACGTTGGCGAGAGTAAAACGATTCCAACAGACACCGCATAAGAAATTAATGAGGACCTTAATGACGTTTGTTTAAATAAAAATAAACAAATGAAAATCATCATAATTGGGATAAGTGCCAACAATATGGCCATGTTATCATCTCATTTCGTTAAAAATACAATTTCTAACTATTATATAACAGATGTAATATTTTTCAATTGTTTTTACAACAGAATCAAAAAGAAGCCGTTTGGCTCCTTTTTGATTCACTCCCATTTTCTATTATCCTCAAAAACCGTCTGCTGTCCGATTATTTTTCCTAACACAACAAACACAATGTAAGCACATATCGCTTGCAGTACAATATTCCCAAGTTTCATTAATGAAAATGAATAAATCCATTGAAATAATTCATTTAATAATACAATCGAAACGATACTAAATAGTTCTATACTAATTGAAAATGTACATACTTCTAAAATAGATTGCTCTTGAATGCGATTTAAGTTGGAAAAGATGAATACATATCCTACAAATAGAGCCATCAACTCTATTTTCGTCATGCTAATAAGCCAAGCGTACAGTGGTACAGTTAAAAGAAGATATAGTAGTTTACGTCTTAGCATGCTTTCTCACCCTCTAAATTATATGTATTTTCTGTATATTTTAACATTTATTACGCAAAACAAAAAGAAGAGACTTACGCCTCTTCTTTTTGTTTTGTTGCCTGTATTAATTCACATATTTCTTCTCGTTTTTCATTTTCTAACAGCTCAATAACTTTACTTCCAACGACAACTCCGTCACATATTGTAATCATTTCTTCTACATGTTCCTTTGTTGAAATACCGAACCCTGCCACTACCGGTAAATGCGTATGTGATTTTACTTTTTCTAAGTAACTATGAATTTCCTCTTTAAAGTTTTGACGCACTCCCGTTACACCTGCTACTGTAACTGCGTAAACGAATCCTTCTGATTCACTCGTAATTTTTTCAATTCTTTCAATAGGACTCGTTACGGTAACGAGTGGAATTAGCGCAATGTTTGCCTCTCGAAGTAACGGGGCAATAATATTTTGTTCTTCATACGGTAAGTCTGGAACGATAATACCGTCCACACCTGCCTCTAAGCATCTCTCAATGAATTGTTCTTTTCCGAATGCGAGTACTGGATTTACATATGTCATGAGTACAAATGGAATTTGCACTTCTTTCCTTACTTCTGCTAACGCTTGAAAAATGCCTTTTACTGTTACACCGCTATCTAGCGCTCGTTTCCCTGCTCTTTGGATCGTTGGGCCATCTGCGACTGGATCTGAAAACGGAATACCAATTTCAACGATGCTTGCTCCTGCTTCGTCTAAAAAACGAATTCTTTCTTTTAATTTTTCAAGGCCACCATCTCCGCCCATTACGTACGGAATAAATGCTTTCTTACCATTTTCAAATACTGCTTTAATTTTTTCTACTCCCATTTTTTACACCTCTTCCATATAACGTTTTATACTCTCTACATCTTTATCGCCGCGGCCAGATAAACAAATGACAAGCCCTTCGTCCTTCTTCATTTGCGGCGCTAATTTTAATGCATATGCGACAGCATGCGAGCTTTCTAAAGCCGGAATAATCCCTTCTTTTTTCGTTAATAATTGAAATGCTTCTAACGCTTCATCATCAGTAATGGAATGATAAGAAACGCGGCCAATATCTTTTAGCAAGCTATGTTCTGGCCCAACACCTGGGTAATCAAGTCCTGCTGAAATAGAGTGTGCTTCTTGAATTTGTCCTTCTTCATTTTGCAGAAGGTACATCATCGATCCGTGTAAAACACCAACGCTTCCTTTCGTTAAAGTCGCTGCGTGCTGTTCTGTATGAACGCCTTTCCCTGCTGCTTCTACGCCGTAAAGAGCGACTTCTTCATCGTGTACGAACGGATAAAACATGCCCATCGCATTACTACCACCGCCAATACAAGCAACGACTGCTTCTGGTAACTTTCCTTCTAACGCCTCATATTGTTTTTTCGTTTCTTTCCCAATTACACTTTGGAAATCACGGACAATTTGTGGGAATGGATGTGGCCCGAGAACAGATCCCATAATGTAGTGCGTATCATGCACATGTGAAACCCAGTAACGAAGCGCCTCGTTTACCGCATCTTTTAATGTTCCGCTACCTGCCGCTACACTTTCTACTTTCGCTCCGAGTAACTCCATTCGAAACACATTTAATTTTTGACGTCTCACATCTTCTTCCCCCATAAAGATGACGCATTCTAATCCAAGTAGGGCACATACAGTAGCGGTTGCCACTCCGTGTTGTCCAGCCCCTGTTTCAGCGACAACTTTTTTCTTGCCCATTCGTACTGCAAGAAGTGCCTGACCAATTGTATTGTTAATTTTATGAGCTCCTGTATGATTCAAATCTTCACGTTTTAAATAAATCTTTGCACCGCCGCAATACTTCGTCATATTTTCAGCGAAATAAAGCGGTGTTTCTCTTCCGACGTACGTTGTTAAATAATGATTTAATTCCTTTTGAAACGCTTCATCTTGCATCGCTTCTTTATATGCTTCTTCTAGTTCTAATACAGATTGCATTAACGTTTCTGGAACGTATCGTCCTCCGTATATACCGTAGTGGCCTTTTTCATCTGGATATGCGTAGTTCATTTGGAACACTCCTTCGCTTTTTTAATAAATTGTTTTATTTTCTTTAAATCTTTCTTTCCTTCTGTCTCCACTCCGCTACTTACATCGACCATATACGGCTGAATAGTTCGAATCGCTTCTTCTATATTAAGAGCGTTTAATCCACCAGCTAATATCGTTTTCTCTCGCAACTCTTTTGGCATATGCTCAAGTAGTGCCCATGAAAATTTCTTTCCATTTCCTCCGTGAAACTTTTCTTTCGGGCTATCAAACAATATATAATCCGTTTCATATGTTTGAGCGTTTTTCATATCAGCCTCTGAAGTTACTCCTAGCGCTTTTGTAGACGGAATATTCAATCTTCTAATTTGATGATTATCTTCATCCCCATGTAGTTGCACATGCGTTAACCCGCATTCATCTGCAATTTTCTGGATCTCTTCTACTGATTCATTTACGAAAACACCGACTTTTAATACGTTTGCTGGAATCTCCTGAATGATTTCTTTCGCTAGCCTTGGAGTGATTTTCCGCTTACTTTCTGCAAAAACAAATCCGAGTGCATCAGCTCCGTATTCACAAGCACGTTTTGCCGTTTCAACATCAGTGATGCCGCAAATTTTCACTTTCATATGTTCACCTTACAATCTTCAAAAAAGGTACGAATAGAAGATGATGTCATGAGTGCTTCTCCAACTAATACACCTTTCGCTCCAGCTCGTTTGACACGAATAATATCTTCTTTTGAATGAATCCCGCTTTCACTAATCCAAAGTAATTTCTCCTCGTTTAATCGTTTTCCAAGTTTTTCTGTTTGGCTTAAATCGACTTCGAATGTTTTTAAATTACGGTTGTTAATACCGATAACGTGCGGATTTAATTGGATTGCAATTTCTAATTCCTGTTCATCATGAACTTCAACGATCGCTTCTAATCCTTTTTCTAGTACGTAGCTATAAAGCTCTTTTAACTTTTCTTTCGTTAACGCCGCTACGATTAATAAAATAAGATCTGCACCAGCTTCATACGCCCTATCAATTTGGATTTTATCGATTATAAAATCTTTGCATAAAAGCGGAATGTTACTTTCTGCTCTTGCAGTTTGTAAATCGTGAAACGATCCTTTAAAAAATTGACCGTCTGTTAAAACGGAAACTGCTCCTGCACCGCATTCTTCATATGTTTTCACTTGTTTTCGTACATCAACGTGTACATTAATATCTCCTTTTGATGGTGATGCTCGCTTTACTTCTGCAATGACAGTAAATTGCTCTAAAGCTTTTACGAGTGAGTATGTTTTTCTTTTTGCATTGCCTGGTATATATGTTTCATATAGCTCCGCAACTTCTTTTTTCTTCTGCTCTACAATTTTGTCTAAAATCGTCCCCACCTTAATTCACCCTTTCTAATTTTTCGTTGCTTGCTGTAATTAATAAGTTTAGTTTGGCTAATGCTTTTCCAGAGTCAATGCTATGTGTCGCTAGTTTAATTCCCTCTTCAATCGTTTCCGCTTTTCCGTTTGCGAAAAGTGCAAGCCCCGCATTTAATAAAACGGTATCGCGGTAAACACTCTTTTCTCCATTTAATACGCCGAGCGTAATCTTTGCATTTTCTTTTGAATTCCCGCCTCTAATTTCTTCGTTTTTCACTTTTGAGAAACCATACTTTTCCGGATCGATACTCATTTCTACTATTTCATTATCTTTTAAAAGGGCTACGTGATTTTCTCCCTGTAATGATGCTTCATCTAAAAAACCACTTCCATTTACGACAAGCGCTTGTGTCCGCCCTAACTTCTGTAATACTTGCGCAACTGGTAATAACATATCTCGTTTATAAATACCGACAAATTGTGTTTCTAAGTTAACAGGATTCGTTAAAGGGCCAATTAAGTTAAAGATTGTCGGCACATTTAATTCTTTTCTTATTTTCATAATGCGCCTTAATGCTGGGTGCATCGCTGGTGCGAATAAGAAAGCGATACCGACATGCTCTAGTAAATAATCAATTTCGCTTGGCGTACTGCTAATATTTACACCGAGTTCTTCTAATAAATCCGCACTTCCTGTTTTACTAGAAACAGCACGATTACCATGCTTTGCCACCTTTACACCTGCTCCTGCTAGTACGAATGCCGATGTTGTACTTACATTGAACGTTTGGGCACCGTCACCACCTGTTCCGCAATTGTCCATCGCGCCTTCTATATGGTTTGAAAACGGCAATGCTTTTTCACGAAGAGCACGAACGAGGCCATATATTTCTTCTGCTGTTTCACCTTTCGCTTTCAGTAATACTAAGAAAGCTGCTACTTCACTTTCCAATATGTTGTCACTTAATAAAAGAAGTCCCGCTTCATACATTTCTTCTTCTGTTAAATGTTGTCCCTCCACTAATTTACGAAGATAGGTATTCATACTCTCTCCTCCTCTTTTACTTCTCCTAAAAAAGCACGTATTAACTTTCCGCCTTCTTCTGTTGCGATTGATTCTGGATGAAACTGTAACCCGAAAAGCCGATAATAATTATGACGAACCGCCATTATTTCTCCATCATCCATAGCAGTTGCTAACACATCAAAACATTGTGGTAAACTCGTTTGCTCTGCAACAAGTGAATGGTAGCGCATCGCTGTTAGTGGCTGCGTCACGTACGAAAAGATTGCCGTTCCGTTATGTTTCACACGCGATGTTTTTCCGTGTTTAATGTGCTCCGCTCTTACAATTTCTCCTCCAAATGCCGATATAATTGCCTGATGGCCGAGACAAATCCCTAATATGGGAACGTTCTTATAGAAATGACGAATAACTTCGATACAAATACCAGCATCTTCTGGTTTTCCTGGTCCTGGTGAAAGCACAATTCCTTTTGGATTCATCTCTTCTAACTGTTCTATCGTTATTTGATCATTTCTTACGACTACAATTTCTTCTTCGTATTCGCCTAATAGTTGGTACAAGTTATATGTGAACGAATCGTAATTATCGATGAGTACAATCATTTCATTACCTCCAAAAGCGCCCTCGCTTTATTTAACGTTTCTTCATATTCAGCTATCGGATCTGAATCGTAGACGATACCTGCTCCTGCCTGAACATATGCTTTTTCATCTTTTACAACCATCGTTCGAATGGCGAGCGCCATATCAAGATTTCCTGAGAATGAAATATATCCAACAGCTCCGGCATATACATTTCTTTTTTCATGCTCTAACGTATTGATAATTTCCATCGCTCTAATTTTCGGAGCTCCCGAAACCGTCCCCGCTGGTAAACAATATGCTAATGCGTCAAATCCGCTCATTCGTTTTCGCAATGTTCCGTAAACTTCAGATACAATGTGCATGACGTGAGAATATTTTTCTACTTTCATATATTTATCTATCGTCACAGATCCAATTTCACTCACTCTGCCAATATCGTTTCGTCCAAGATCCACAAGCATCATATGCTCTGCTCGTTCTTTCTCGTTTTCTAACAGTTCTTTTTCAATTTCCGCATCTTCCTGCTTTGTTTTCCCTCTCGGTCTCGTACCCGCAATTGGATTTGTCATCACTTTATCGTCTCTAACTGATAACAAGCTTTCTGGTGAAGAACCGAGTACAACATAATCTTGAAAATCGATATAAAACATATATGGTGATGGATTCGCAATGCGAAGCTTGCGGTATAAAGCGAAAGGATCACCTTTACACTCGCTTTGCAAACGCTGAGATAGTACGACTTGGAATATGTCCCCTGCTCGTATATGCTCTTTCGCCGTTTCTACCATCATGCAAAACTCTTTTTCCGTTATAGAAGAAGTGAATGATAATGTTGATTGTATTTCCTTTACTTCCGCTTCTTCTCCTTTTAGCACTTCTTCTTTGTATACTTGCAACCTTTCGTATACTTCTTCATAATCTGCTGAATCATCTTGCCCGCATACATATACAAACGACAACTTTTGGCGTAAATGATCGTAAACGATAAACTCACGATATAGTAAAAGGTGTACTTCTGGAATATTTAATGGATCGTGTAAATCTGCTCCAATGTTTTCATACTGCCGAATGACGTCATACCCTATATAACCAACTGCTCCTCCGCAAAATGGGAATGGGCTCTCTACTTGCGATGATGCAATTACCCCTTCTAACACTTGCAGTACGTTACCTTGCAACCTTTCTGTTTGCCCATATGTCGTTCGTTCGACTTCCATACCAATGCTTTTCACTTCTCCATACGGATTACAACCTAAGTAAGAATAGCGCCCTTTATCTTGATGAAGCTGTGAGCTCTCTAATAAAAACTTCTTCTTCCCTGTCATACGTCTATATAAAGAAATTGGCGTAATGCTATCTCCTTCTTCTTCAGCGATTACTAAAAATGTTTTTCCTTGTTCTTTTTGCTTCATAAATTCCTCTTTTGTCATCATGCCTTTCACCTCACTCTGAAAAATAAAAAAGTCCCCTACATATCGAAATATGTAGAGGACGATAAATTTACCGTGGTACCACCTCATGTTGGACGCAAAAGCATCCCGCTTTATTCAGGTACAAAATATATACCTTATCCTTGTAACGGCGGAACCCGGGTTGCCTACTGAATAAAATTGTTCAGCATACCTCTCGTAAGCCCATTCCGTATATGGCACCGTACCGGGCTCCCACCTGTCCCCAGCTCTCTGTAACGTCTCCAAATATACGTACTCTTCTTACTTAAACGATTTAACATATTTAATTTTTTGTACACAAAAAGGGAGTACTCATCCTATAGAAAGGACGGGTACTCCCGTGGTGCCACCTTAATTCGTTACGAATGTAACGCACTTTACCGTATCAAAAACAATACGTGTCTCTTGTATCGATGAGATCATGTCGCCAAAGCCTACTTCTTTCGTTTCGGTTTGGAAGCTCCGAAGCCCATTCCACATCAATCCCATACTGATTCGCACCAACCATCAGCTCTCTGACATGTTCATCATGTGTACTCTTCTTCATCAACGCTTGCATTTTTTTAAGTTGCACTCATTATAGACTTAACTTTTTTCACAAGTCAATACTTTTTTCGGAAAAATATTTTTCCCTTCTTTCAATATTATATTGACAAAACAACGTGTTTTTATGTAAATATAATAAATACTCTATTAAAATTAAGGTTTTTTCGGCTAAAATTTATATATTAAAAAAGTAAAACGATGTCAAAAAACGCTTACATTTCTGAAAATTCATATTTGTATATGGATTTTTCAGAATAATCATGATAGATTATAAATATGCAAAATGCATCAAAAGACATGACAAAAGAAAGGGGAACTACATGAGTACGCAGATGTTAACTTTAACTTCTATCTCTATTTACATGCTCGGGATGTTAGTAATCGGCTATTTCGCCTACAAACGAACATCCAACTTAACAGATTATATGCTTGGCGGTCGTACACTAGGCCCCGCAGTAACAGCATTAAGTGCTGGAGCATCCGATATGAGTGGCTGGCTTTTAATGGGATTACCCGGTGCAATGTTTAGCGTTGGATTAAGTAGTAGTTGGATTGCAATTGGCCTAACACTAGGCGCATACGCAAACTGGCTATATGTCGCTCCTCGCTTACGTACCTACTCTGAAATTGCAAACAACTCTATTACTATCCCAGAATTTTTGGAACACCGTTTCCACGACAAATCTCACATGCTACGCTTAGTATCCGGACTTGTTATTATGATTTTCTTTACTTTCTATGTAGCTTCAGGGTTAGTTTCAGGCGCTGTATTATTTGAAAATTCATTTGGTATGAACTATCATATTGGATTATTCATTGTAGCAAGCGTCGTTGTAGCTTACACATTATTTGGTGGTTTCTTAGCAGTAAGTTGGACAGACTTCGTGCAAGGAATCATTATGGTAGTTGCTCTTATTCTTGTTCCTATCGTAACAATTATGAATGCAAACGGACTTGGACCTGCATTTGATACAATTCGCTCTGTAGATCCAACACGTTTAGATATTTTTAAAGGTGCCTCCACTTTAGGAATGATTTCTTTATTCGCATGGGGCCTTGGTTATGTTGGACAACCTCATATT
Organism: Bacillus cereus group sp. N11; assembly: GCF_016483605.1. Lineage (NCBI taxonomy): Bacteria > Bacillati > Bacillota > Bacilli > Caryophanales > Bacillaceae > Bacillus > Bacillus cereus group sp. N11. The sequence goes on along the minus strand of NZ_JAEHBN010000007.1, from coordinate 149,990 downwards.
ATCGTACGCTTTATGGCAATTTCTTCTGTAAAAGAACTGAAAAGCGCACGAAGAATTGGTATGAGCTGGATGATTTTCTCTGTTGTCGGAGCTATGTTTACTGGTCTTATCGGTATTGCCTACTATTCACAACAAGAGTTGACATTATCTAACCCAGAGACAATTTTCCTTGAGCTTGGAAAAATTTTATTCCATCCACTTATTACTGGATTTTTATTAGCTGCGATTTTAGCTGCAATTATGAGTACAATTTCATCTCAACTTCTCGTTACTTCAAGTGCTGTAACAGAAGACTTATATCGCACCTTCTTTAAACGCTCTGCTTCTGATAAAGAGCTTGTATTTGTCGGTCGTATGGCTGTTCTTGGTATCGCATTAGTTGGATGCGCATTAGCGTTTAAACAAAATGATACGATTTTAGCTCTTGTTGGATACGCTTGGGCTGGATTTGGTTCTTCATTTGGACCAGCTATTTTATTAAGTCTATATTGGAAACGCATGACGAAATGGGGCGCACTTGCTGGTATGATTTCTGGTGCCGCTACTGTTATAATATGGACTCAATTTAAATTCTTAACAAACTTCTTATATGAAATGATTCCTGGTTTCACAATTAGTTTACTAGCAATCGTAATCGTTAGTTTACTAACACAACCTTCAAAAGAAGTTGAAGAGCAATTTGAGAATTTCGAAAAACAACATAGTGATAGTCTATAAAAAAGAAATCTCTGCTGTTATCGTAACAGCAGAGATTTTTTTACAGTTCGACAATCTTCTTCTCAAATTTAACAAATTCTTTATGTTTCGTTAAATTTAACATAACACTACTCCTTTATAGTATTAGTATTAGCACTTATACAGAAAGGGGACTCCAACATGTTAGCAGCTTTCCAGCAACAACATATAAGAAAATATTCACCTATTACAAATACTTCTGCTTCTCGTTTAAACATTCAACCTAATCCACCCAAAATTTCAATTGCTCCTTCTGTTATTTCCGTTATCGGTATTCATATGCAAAAAAATAAGTTGAAAATAAAAACTGGAAAAAGTGCGGATTTATCAGCTTCCGTTTTGCCAATGCAAGCAGCAAATAAAGAACTTATTTGGACAAATATGAATTCTGACATCATTACCATATATCCAAAAGGAGATACGGTAACGATTACTGGAAAAAGTGCAGGAAGAGCAGTCGTAATTGTTACAACTGCTGAAGGAAAATTTCGTGACCTATGCGTCATTCATGTACAACCTTATATGACAAACCCAAAGTAAAAGAGTGGCTACGAGGCCACTCTTTTACTTTATTTCAATGTGGGGATTTTTACTTTTTACGAGATTGATGAATTGTTCTTTATCTTTAGGAGAAATAATCTCTGTTTTATGTACGCCGTAAACAATTTCAAGTCGATCGAATGATAATGCGTGAGCTGCTATTGGGTTTTTCGTATTTGAAATTTGTTTTATATCTCGTATAAATATACATTTTTTTACGAGACCTGATCTAATAGTAATTGTTTCTTCCCCGACAATATATTTTGTTGAAAACCAACTCCAAATAAATACTATTGCCAATGGAATTGTAAAAAACAAAAGAAAATATTCTCTCCCTGCAAATATTGGAGCAAAACAGGCGCCTAAAATAATGAAAAAGATTGGATATAACCATGCGTCTTTTTTTGATGGAAATTCCACTACACTCCCCCCTTCTTCACCTAAATTTCTACAAAACAAAAAGAGAAGTATCTTAACTTCTCTTTTCTCCGCTAACATTATAATTCCTGTGTATACACTGGCTCGTTCACCACATTTTTTGCTGTTCTTTTTTGTTGCTGTAATAAGAAAACAGATACACCAAACAATACGAGCGTGCTGCCGATAATTTGCATTGCGTTTAATTTTTCTCCCAGTAAGAAAAATGCTAGTATAGACGCCCCAACTGGTTCTCCTAAAATACTCATCGAAATTGTTGTTGCATTTACGTAGTTTAATAACCAATTATTAATGACATGTGACACTGTCGGTACAATCGCAAGTAAAAGAAAAACGGTCCAGTCCCACTTCGTATAACCTGTAAAAGGCACTTGCAGCACGATATTATAAATCCCCATAAAAATACCTGCGAATGCAAAAACTGTAAAGCTATAAATCCAGTGTGAGACTTTCTTTACTGTCGTTTGCCCGATAAATAAATAACCGACAACCGCTATTACACTTAAAAAGGATAATATATCTCCATAAATTGCTTGTTTACTTAAACCTAAATCTCCCCAACCAATACACATTACACCTAATATAGCGATACCCATCGTTGCAATGGCTGAGTAGGTTGTTCTTTCTTTAAATAGAAAAAAACCTCCAACTAAAGACACGATCGGTTGAAGTGCTAAAATAATTGTCGAGCTAGCAACTGTTGTATGCTTTAAAGACTCAAACCATAAAAGAAAATGTAGCGCTAAAAAGAATCCAGATCCAATTAAAAATCCCCAATCTTTTATTTGAATCTTCTGGAACTCTTCCCGCTTCTTCCAAACGATAGGCAGCATAATAAGTACAATAATCCATAAACGATACATACTTAAGATGGAAGATGGTGCTGAGGACATCTTTACAAAAACTGCTGCGAATGAAATAGCTATAATGGAAATGGCTAACGGTAGTGCAATTGATCTTTCCTGTTTCAAATTCTGTCTCCCCTCTCACCTGTCAAAAATCCCACTTCATTATATCCGTTTTCTTTCCTAACTTAAATACTAATTTTTTAGATTCTTCGTACCATTATGGTAAAATAGAAATTAAGGCACCTATTAGTGAATCGTTCTTTCATTTTCACTATAAGCGTCGCCCTTACAATCATTACAGTAAACTTTTATTTAGGGGGATCTACATGAATCAAACAATAGGGAGAATTGAGGAAATTTCATTTTATAGCGCATCACTTCAAGAAGATGTTACGCTTTTAGTTTACTTACCAGTAAATTACACGCCACTGCACAAACATACAGTTGTAATTGCACAAGATGGTAGAGATTATTTTCAGCTCGGTAAAGCACACCGTGTAATTGAAAGCCTTCGTGAAACTGAAGAAATTGACCGCACAATTATTGTCGGTATTCCATATAAAAACGTACACGATCGTAAGGAAAAATATTTCCCAAGCGATGTAAAGAATGCTGCTTATATTCGTTTCCTTGCTCACGAGCTTGCTCCATATATCGATGAAAATTATCCAACGTATCAAATGGGTAAAGGTCGCGTTTTAATTGGAGATTCTCTTGGCGGTACAGTTTCCTTTATGACTGCACTTATGTATCCGCATACATTCGGTAAAGTTGTTATGCAATCACCATTTGTTGACGAAACAGTAATGAACTTAGCAAAAGAATTCAAAGATCCACAGGCTTTAGAACTTTATCACGTCATTGGTACAGAAGAAACAGCTGTAAAGCGCACTGATGGACAAGTATCTGATTTCGTAGAACCGAACCGTGAGCTTAATACTCTTCTTACAGATAGAAATTTCATCACGCATTACGAAGAGTTTGAAGGTAATCATACTTGGAAGTATTGGCAGGCTGACTTACCGAAAGCCTTCTCTCATATTCTATCAATGAAATAATAGAGAGCAGTGTTCAGAATAATTTGATATAATAGATAAAGAGATTTATTTTTCTCAAAATCTAACTAGACTTACAAAGGGAGGAATTGGAACATGAAATTAGGCATTGTAATTTTTCCATCTAAAATGATTCAAGATAAAGCGAACGGATTGCGTAAGCGTTATGATCCGCACTACGCATTAGTTCCGCCACATATTACATTGAAAACACCCTTTGAGACGCAAGATGAACAATTAGAATCGATTGTAAACGAGCTACATACAATCGCAAATAAAACGAACCCTTTCACCCTTCATGTCGGAAAAGTTGGTTCATTCGCACCTGTTAATAATGTTCTTTATTTTAAAGTAGAAAAAACACCTGAACTTACTTTTTTAAATGAAGAAATGCATAGCGGATTATTCACGCAAGAACGCGAATACGCTTTCGTACCTCATTTAACAATCGGACAAGGTTTATCAGATGCAGAGCATGCTGATGTATTAGGTCGATTACGTATGAAAGATTTCTATTATGAACAACCAATTGATCGCTTCCATCTTCTATATCAATTAGAAAACGGAACATGGACTGTACACGAAACATTCCACCTTGGAAAGGGGAACAACTAATTTGCACGCACAGATCGTACAAACAGACGAACAACTAAGAGATGCATTCTCTGTACGTAAGCAAGTATTCGTGAATGAACAACGCGTTTCTGCTGAAGAAGAGTATGATGAGTTTGAAGAAACATCAACACACGTTGTTATATATGATAATGATGTTCCAGTTGGTGCTGGTCGTTTTCGCACCATTGATGGAATAGGAAAAATGGAACGCATTTGCGTACTAGCTTCCCATCGTAAAAAAGGCATTGGAAAAATTGTAATGGATGCACTTGAAGCATATGCAAAAAAAAACTCGCTACCAAAATTGAAACTTCATGCCCAAACACATGCTAAAGATTTCTATAAAAAACTTGGATACGTAACGAGTTCTGATGTATTTATGGAAGCAAATATTCCTCACATCATTATGATAAAAGAATTGTAATTTGAAAACAGGAGGTAGCCCCTCCTGTTTTTTACATTGCTATTTTCTTTTTCTTCCGCTAAAGTTAAATGTTGATGCTATAGTTTTGAAGGTGAATATATGACACAAGAAAAATTTTCACAAAAATCGTTAACACACGCTGATATTCCGCGTGCCACATATCATATTCCGAAAACATCTACCCATTTAATTATGGAAGAAGATGCAGATGCGGCGTATTTCCGCGCTCTCGAACAGCAAAATGTTTTTCTAAACGAAAAGCAATTAGAAGCTGTGCGAACGACAGAAGGTCCTGTTCTTACATTGGCTGGTGCCGGAAGCGGAAAAACATCTGTTTTAACAACCCGCGTTGGTTATTTAGTAAATGTAAAACAAGTTCATCCACGGAATATTTTATTGCTTACATTTACACAAAAAGCGGCTGAAGAAATCCGAAGTCGTGTAGCAAATTTACCAGGTATGAATCGTGCCGCAAGTAGCTATGTTGTTGCTGGTACATTCCACTCTGTCTTTTTAAAATTGCTTCGTAGCCAAGGATATAATCAGCAAATTTTAGCAAATGAAAAACATAAACAAATTATGATAAAGAAAATTTTAAAAGAATTACGTTTAAAAGACGGTTATGATGCGGAAACGATGCTCGCTATGATTTCCCTTGAAAAAAACAACTTAAATCGTCCGAAAGATGTAAAAGCGAAAACACCAGTTGAACAAGAGTTTAAAGAAGTATACGAACGTTTTGAAGAGGTAAAACAACGATATAATTATATCGATTTCGATGACATCTTATTAGAAACATATTATATGTTAGAAAATAACGCTCCCTTACTTACTCAATTACAGCAACGTTTTCACTATATTGAAGTAGATGAGTTCCAAGATACATCTTACGCACAATATGAAATTGTAAAATTGTTAGCCACGCCAAGAAATAATTTATTTATCGCAGGTGATGATGATCAAGCGATCTATGGCTGGCGAGGAGCAAGTCATCAAATTATTTTATCTTTCCCAAAGGAATTTGATAATACAACGATTATCGCGCTTAATACGAATTATCGATCCAATCCATTTATCGTTGGACTTGGAAATGAAGTTATCAAACTAAATCAAGAGCGTTTTGATAAAGAGCTATATTCTGTTCGTGAAGAAGGTGTACAACCATTTTACGCACGACCAGCTACAACTCTTGATGAAGCAAATCAAATTTTACAGCTCATTCAAGAAAAAGTAGATAGTGGCGAACGAAACTATAAAGATTTTTGTTTACTGTATCGCACACATTCTGTAAGCCGTTCGTTACTTGATCAGCTTACAATTCATAAAATCCCGTTTATTAAACACGGTGCGAGTCAATCCTTTTACGAGCACTCTTTAATTAGACCTGTATTAGATCATTTACGACTCGTGATTGAACCGTTTCGCCTAGAATCTCTTTCTAACATATTACCAACTATGTATATCGGCCGAGATGAGTGCATTTCCTTTATTGAACGTGAGCAATGGAAATATGGTGAAGGTCGTTTCCCTTCTCTTCTTCATTTCTTATTATTAAATCCGAGCTTGAAACCTTTTCAAGTAAAAAAGGTAAATGAGCGCATTGATTTTATTAAATTTATAAAAGAACTAGAACCGAAAAAAGCATTAAAAGAAATTATTCATGGTAAAGGAAAATATTTAGAGTACTTACAAAGTAACGATCGTTCTTCCTTTACGATGCATAAAGACATCCAAGAAGAAATGTTAGAAGAATTAATGGAGTCTGCAACTCGTTTCACCGATATTCCAGCTTACTTACAATTTATTGACGAGGCGATTCAAGGTCAAAAAGAAATGGAAGCATTAAAAACTATGCCGCAAAAAGATGCCGTTTCGCTTATGTCCATTCATAACGCAAAAGGCCTTGAGTTTCCATGCGTCTTTTTACTTGGAGCGAGCGATGGTATTTTGCCGCATACTTCTTCTTTAAAAGACGCAAATGACCGTGTAACGGAAACTTCTGAAGCATTAGAGGAAGAACGACGATTACTCTATGTCGCAATTACACGTGCGAAAGAAGAACTTTACATTTCTTCTCCGCAATTTTTCAGAGGAAAGAAATTAGACATATCTCGTTTTTTATATACTACAAGAAAAGACTTACCTGAAAAGACATCCACTAAATAAGGATGTCTTTTCTCGTACTCCCCCCTCCTATTCAAATTACCTGCTTTTATCATAAGAATTAACGTAATATCAACCATATCCCGTTCATATTGTAATAGTGTATGTCAGAACTCACGATAAGGAGTGAACATAATGAGCTGCAATTGCAACGAAGATAATCATCACCATGATTTTGATTTCAACTGTGTATCTAATGTCGTTCGTTTTATACATGAATTACAAGAATGCGCAACCACTACATGTGGATCTGGTTGCGAAGTTCCATTTTTAGGAGCACATAACACTGCATCAGTAGCGAATACACGTCCTTTTATTTTATACACAAAGGCTGGAGAACCTTTTGAAGCATTTGCACCATCAGGAAGCCTTGTTAGCTGTAGAACTCCAATTTTCCGCGTTGAAAGCATCGATGATGATGATTGTGCTGTGTTACGTGCATTAGCTGTAGTATTAGGTGATGGCTCCTCTGTACCACCTGGTGACGATCCAATTTGTACGTTTTTAAATGTACCAAATGCAAGGTTAATATCAACCCCTGCTTGTCTTACGGTTGATTTAAGTTGCTTCTGTGCTATTCAATGCTTACGTGATGTTACGATTTAAAACTAAATAACGATTTAAGCATGGATTGGGTGGCAGAAAATTCTGCCACCCAATCCATGCTTAAAAGGTATTATTATGTATTTTTTATAAAATTGGGAACTTGTCTAGAACATAGAACCTGTCCTTTTCATTAACTGAAAGTAGAAACAGATAAAGGAGTGAAAAACATGTTCTCTTCTGATTGCGAATTTACTAAGATTGATTGCGAAGCGAAACCAGCTAGTACACTACCTGCCTTCGGTTTTGCTTTCAACGCTTCTGCACCTCAGTTCGCTTCATTATTTACACCATTACTATTACCTAGCGTAAGTCCAAACCCAAATATTACTGTTCCTGTAATAAATGATACAGTAAGTGTCGGAGATGGTATTCGAATTCTACGAGCTGGTATTTATCAAATTAGTTATACATTAACAATTAGTCTTGATAACGTTCCTACGGCACCAGAAGCTGGTCGTTTCTTCTTATCATTAGGTACGCCGGCTAACATTATTCCTGGATCAGGTACAGCGGTTCGTTCTAACGTTATTGGTACTGGTGAAGTAGACGTATCCAGTGGTGTTATTCTTATTAACTTAAACCCTGGTGACTTAATTCAAATCGTACCAGTTGAATTGATTGGAACTGTAGACGTCCGTGCGGCAGCATTAACAGTTGCACAAATTAGCTAGTAAAAAGCGGTATTTCTAAAACAGGAATACCGCTTTTTTATATTTATAATAAAAAACACTCACAGTAACATGAGTGTTTCATTCTTCATATTGTTTTATTTTGTTCTTCTTTTTCCCGCAATTACATCCCTTTTTCTTCACAAATCCTTGTTGTTGCAATTGTTCTTGATATGCCTGTTGTTGTGCTTGGTGTTGTTGCTGTATATTATACCACTGCTGCAGGTCATATAAATTTTGCCTTGGATTATTGCTCACAGCAAACATCTCCTCTACTGTCAATTCTGTCTATTCACTATATGAACAACTCCTTATTTCCGTTCCCTCATTCTTTTAAACTCCGCTTTTTCTTGATGTTATTAAAATATATTATTCTCCCATAAAATATCCTGTAATTGTTTCAATAATTGCTGCTGCACCTGCGATAGCTAATAATGCAAGTAATGGCTCCGCAACGATCGGGATCCAATTATATAAAACTAATAAAAAAGCACTAACCCATACACCTGTACACCAATAACAACTTAATAATTCTCCAATCCATTTTCTTAATCCTTTACCTTTTACTTTTGTAAAAGTCGATACGCTTCCATCCGGCTCCGTAATCTCTAATTCATCAATAAACGGTCTTCGCAAAAAGGCTGTAATTTTATCATAAACAATTAAACGAGTGAGCCTAAAAGCAGCTAACGCGAATATAAAAAATAAAAGCCAGCTTGTAAATAGCATGAATCCACCTTCCCTTATCTTCTTTCGCCTATTTAAAAAAAAAGGTCTTGAGATTGTGACCAAATCTCTCCGACTCCAATATCTTATTAATGTAAATACAAACAAGAAGATAAGGAGTGACATTAATGAGTTGTAACGAAAATAAACACCATAGCTCTTCTCATTGTGTAGTTGACGTTGTAAAATTCATCAATGAATTACAAGATTGCTCTACTACTACGTGTGGATCTGGTTGTGAAATCCCATTTTTAGGAGCACACAATACTGCATCAGTAGCAAATACACGCCCTTTTATTTTATACACAAAAACTGGTGAACCTTTTGAAGCATTTGCACCATCTTCAAGCCTTACTAGCTGCCGATCTCCAATTTTCCGTGTGGAAAGCGTAGATGATGATAGCTGTGCTGTCTTACGTGTGTTAACTGTAGTATTAGGTGACGGTTCTCCTGTACCGCCTGGTGACGATCCAATTTGTACGTTTTTAGCTGTACCAAATGCAAGATTAATCTCGACATCTACTTGTATTACTGTTGATTTAAGCTGCTTCTGTGCGATTCAATGCCTACGCGACGTTACTATCTAATAAGTTAAGTAAACTAAAAAACTATTGGGGTGGTAGAAACTTTCTACCACCTTTACATATTTAAAAGCCGGCCATATCAATCGATTTGATGTCTTCTATAGATAACCGAACATCTCTCATACTATTTGGTGGCATAATGGATACAATGCCATTACGATACGATATAATCGATCCTATATATGAGACGGTAGTCGTTCTTATCCTACATCTTACTTTCGGAATGTAATGAGGACGATTTAATAAAAAATGAATTTTTTCTTCATTATCCATATCCTTAAATGATTTATTATATGGGACGGCTCTCACTTGCTGTTGTTCTTCTTGCTCTTCTTGTTTCTCTTCTTCTATTTTTTCTTCTATTTGCTGCTCTTCTTGTTCTATCACCTCTTCCACAGCACTACTTACAACATTTTCGTTTCTATTACTTTTCTCTTTTTGGTCCTCATCTTCAAAATTCGTTAATATAATTCGTTTTATTTTCGGTGCAGCAAGTTCTAAATTTACTTGCGCAATATATAACAACGGTTTTCCAACTGTTGAACTTTTATTTTTATTCTTCACACTCGTCCCTCCCACTTCCATACGTCGCTGAATAAATCGTGTACTATTATAGTTATATTCATAACGTGGCAAGAACTTTCGTTAAAAATCGTTCTTTCTGAGAACAATAAAAAAGGACAGCCTCAACGTTTAGAGACTGTCCTTTAAAAACTATAATTAATATTTATCCTAAAATATGATATCCTGAATCAACGTGAATATTTTCTCCTGTTACACCGCGTGCTAAATCACTGAATAGGAATACTGCTGTATCTCCAACCTCTTCTGGCGTTGTAGTACGACGAAGTGGTGCACGCTCCTCGATTTCTCTTAAGATTGAGTTGAAATCGCCTACACCTTTCGCAGATAACGTACGAATTGGTCCTGCAGAAATAGCGTTCACACGAATGCCATGTTGGCCTAAATCGTTCGCTAAATATTTTACGCTCGCTTCTAATGAAGCTTTCGCAACACCCATAACGTTATAATTTTTCACAACGCGCTCACCGCCAAGGTATGTTAACGTTAAAATATTTCCGCCTTCTGTCATTACTTTCTTCGCTTCTCTTGCTACAGCTGTTAAAGAGAATGCACTAATATTTTGTGCAAGTAAAAATCCATCGCGAGAAGTATCTACAAATTCACCTTTTAAATCATCACGATTTGCAAAAGCAATACAATGTGCTACACCGTGAATTGTACCAACTTCTTGCTTAATCGTTTCAAAGCAAGCTGTAAGTTCTTCATCATTCGTTACATCACAAGGTAATACAAGTGATTCTTGTCCTTCTAATGTGTCCGCTAATTCACGAACATTTCTTTCTAAACGTTCTCCTGCATATGTGAATATTAATTTTGCACCTGCATTATGCAAAGAGCGAGCAATTCCCCATGCAATACTTCTTTGGTTCGCAACGCCCATAACAACAAATGTTTTCCCTTGTAATAGTTCCATGATATATCCTCCCAGAAATACTTATACTTGTTATTAGTACCTGATACTATAATTATAGTACCATAAAACCGCTTAAAGGCAAACAAAAAAGTCATTAACATAAATTTGTTAATGACTTTTTGTTTCTATAAAAAAACGTTCTAATCCTTCTTCCCATGAAGGCATTTGTAAAAAACCATTTAATCTTAGCATGTTATGTTGAAAGATAGAATATTTCGGCCTCGCAGCCTCCGATCCAAATTCTTCCGTTGAAACAGGTAATACATTCACATTCATATTTGCATAAGAAAATATTTTTTGTGCAAATTCAAACCAAGAACATGATCCTCTATTGGATACGTGATATGTACCGTATAAAGAAGTGTGAATGAGCTTATTAACCATCATATTTAAATCTGCCACGTACGTAGGAGAGCCAATTTGATCCGCTACAACGGTTATTTCATCTTTTTCTTTACCTAATCGCATCATCGTTTTCACAAAATTACTTCCATATTTACCATACAGCCACGATGTACGAACGATAAAATATTTATTATGTAACTCTTTGACGAACTGCTCCCCCGCATACTTAGAGGCCCCGTATATATTTATCGGCGCTGGATTATGAAATTCCCCATACCCATCCGGTCTTGCGCCCTGAAATACATAATCGGTACTAATGTAAACTAACTTAGCCCCTACTAATTGTGAAGCAACCGCTACATTTCGAGCTCCTATTGCATTTATTAAATAAGCAAGATCTTGTTCTTTCTCAGCACGGTCCACCTTCGTATAAGCTGCACAATGAATGATTATATGTGGTCTTATCTCTTGTACCACTTGTTGAACTCGGGATATGTTTGTTACATCTAGTAACTTTTTATCAAAAGGATATATGTCATATTCTTCAGGACTTAACTCTTCTTGCAGTTGCTTTCCTAACTGACCATTTGCTCCTGTTATGATAACCCGCTCTTTCATTTTCATGCCCCTTACTTTTCTTTTAGTGGTTTCCACCATTCTATATGATTTTCATACCATTCCACTGTTTCTTTTAGCCCTTGTTCAAACGTATACTGCGGTTCCCAATCAAACTCATTCTTCATTTTGTGTGCATCTATTGCATAACGACGATCATGACCTAAACGATCTGTAACAAATTCAATATCTTTTTCTGTTTTACCTAAGAGAGTAATAATTTGTTCCACAACATCTACATTTCTTTTTTCATTATTTCCGCCTATATTATATACTTCTCCTAAACGCCCCTTATGCAAAACGATGTCAATTGCACTGCAATGATCCTTTACATGTAACCAATCTCTTACATTTAATCCATCACCATATAACGGTAGTTTTTTTCCTTCCAGCGCATTCGTAACCATTAATGGAATTAATTTTTCGGGATATTGATACGGCCCATAGTTATTGGAACAACGCGTCACTATAACTGGTAATTTATATGTTTTATAATAAGATAAAGCTATCATGTCCGCGCTCGCCTTACTTGAAGAATACGGACTATTTGGAGCTAATGGGGTTTCCTCAGTAAACTTTCCTGTTTTCCCTAAAGAACCATATACTTCATCTGTTGATACTTGTACGAGCTTAATATGCGGATACTTTTTCACTAATTCTAATAAAGTGACTGTCCCGATTACGTTTGTATCATAAAAAGGGATCGGATCTTCAATGCTACGATCTACATGTGATTCAGCTGCGAAATTTACAACTACTTGCACGTCACGTTCCTTAATAACATGTTCCAGCAGCTCTCCATTTTGAATTTCCCCTTTTACAAAAAAGTAATTCGGATGATCTTGAAGAGACTTTACGTTACTTAAATTTCCGCTATATGTTAATGCATCGAAATTTATTATTTTATATGTTTCATAGCTTTGTAACATGTAATGGACAAAGTTACTTCCAATAAATCCGGCCCCACCTGTTACTAATATATTCATAAACAACTCTCCTACTCAAAAGCTATCTTCACATTCCTGAAGTAACGGTAATATTCGATCTTTATCAGACAAAATAGGACTTGTTACTGGCCATGGAATCGCTAATTCTTTATCGTTCCAAAGCACACCAGAGTCATGATTAGCACTATAATATTCATCTACTTTATACATAACAATAGTATGCGGGACAAGTGTACAAAAACCATGTGCAAATCCTTTTGGCACTAATAATTGCCTGTGGTTATCTGCGCTTAAAATATATCCTCTCCACCGTTTAAAGGTTGGTGAATCTCTTCGCAAATCAACGATAACATCATAGATTGCTCCTTGCATAACTTGAATAAGTTTCGTTTGTGCTTTCGGATTTTTTTGAAAGTGTAATCCCCGAATTGTTCCCGCTTCTGCTGAATAAGAAACATTATCCTGTACAAATGAATACGTAACCCCTAATGTTTCTAGCACCTTTTTATTATAACTTTCAGTAAAAAAGCCACGCTCATCTCCAAATAACCTCGGTTCTAACAATTTTGCATCGGTAAAGTTTGTTTCTATAACTTTCATATTCTCACCTATTCTCCGTTAAACTGTTTCCCAAAGTTCATATCCCGTGCTAACGTATTCGCCCTTTGAAGAGAAGCATGAGTTCCCGCATCCGTCCACCAACCGCTCATTTCATTATAAGTAAGTACTCCTCGTTTTAAATACCAATTATTTATATCTGTAATTTCAAGTTCTCCCCTTGCGGAAGGTTTTAATTCTTTTATATAGGAAAAGACTTTCGAATCATACAAATAAATTCCCGTAACAGCATAAGAGCTTTTCGGCTCTTTCGGCTTTTCTTCAATTTCAATTATTTTTCGGTTTTGAATATGCGCTACACCAAACCTTTCAGGATCTTCTACAGATTGCAATAGCACTTTCGCACCTTCTTTTTGCTTTGTAAACTCTTCAACATACGGATGAATATCATCTGAAAAAATATTATCTCCTAATATAACTACCATACGATCATTTCCGACGAAATCTTCACAAAGACCTAAAGCTTGTGCAATCCCGCCCGCTTTATCTTGCACCCGATACGTAAAAGACACGCCAAATTCGTGGCCACTTCCTAAAAAGCTAACGACATCTCCCATATGCTCTTTACCTGTAATTATCATAATATCTGTAATCCCACATTGTTTTAGCTTATATACTGCATGATAAATCATTGGATACCGTCCAACAGGAAGCAAATGTTTATTCGTGACTTTCGTAATTGGATATAGTCTCGATCCAGTTCCGCCCGCTAAAATAATCCCTTTCATCCTACATCTCTCCCTTATGATGGAGATAGTATATCTTTATACTGTTCTACAAACACTTTCCGATACTTCTCGTATGTATCGGCATCAAACTCATCTCCGTTATAATGAATACACCATAAATTTGCTTGATTAGGGATACCAATTAGATAGCCAGCCTTTTGAAACTCTAAAGACTGTGAAACGTCATAAAAGTGGAATCCTTGAAATAAATCTTCTCGCCACGGAATATCATACTGTGTTGCCATGAGTAAACCATCGATTGCCTGCACTGACATAAAAGATTGATTTCCATAAAACCCTTGATCTAAATTTAATAATTGATAATTCCGTCTTCTATACTCAATCACTTTCCCCACTAAATTTTTCCCTTCCCACCATATCCCGTTACTCGGTAAAAACTGAGCACCAGCGACTCCAATTAAACCAAGTTTTTCATTTTCTTTAAAAAGAGAAATAAGATTATAAAACATATCACGATTAATAAGGTACGTGTCTTGATGTATATATACTTTATACTTTGCTGGAAATGAAAGAGCACGGTTATATGCACTTGCCATACTTTTTGCATCTCGTATCGGGAAAATTTGCACAGCATAGCCAGGGGGAACAAAAATGTTTCTTATTTGCCTCTCGCATTGCTCGAAAAGCTTTTCATTATTTACACAAACAACGACTAATATTGTGTGATCTTTCATTTTGTAGCCCCTCTATTCTTCCTTATTCACATCTGACATATAGTTTTCTACAAATACTTTTCTATATTTTTCATAGTTTGTCATATTCACATCGAAATGATAATGAATACACCAAGCATCGCGCTGTACAGGTACACCGACTGTATATCCTGCTTTTTTAAATTCAAATGATTGAGACACATCATAAAAGTCAAATCCGTCAAATAAGTCTTCTCGCCACGGGATATCATATTGTGTTGCCATTAACAAACCGTCAATACATTCAACAGGAATAAACGTCTTTGATTCATGAAATGGTTGCTCTAAACTTGCCATATAAAACAAATCGTTCATATAACCAATGACTTTCCCGACAATCCCACGCCCTTCGTTCCATATACCAGTTGGAGGAACATATTGCGATCCAACCATCCCAATCATTCCAAGATGTTCATGTTCCTCAAATAATTGAATTAATCCGTATAAAAAGGCTGCGTTTATAATAAATACATCTTGGTGTAAATACACTTTATACTTCGCTGGATGTGAAATGGCTTGATTGTATCCGCTCGTCATGCTTTTTGCATTTCGAATCGGCATGAATTGTATAGTATATCCAGGAGGTACTGCCAATTTCAATATATGTCGCGCACATTGTGCATACAATTTCCGATCATTTATACATGTAACAAATAATATTGTTTTGTCTGCCGCACTCATAATTGTGATTTTTCTGCTTCAATAATATATTGAAATACAACCGTCTCAGCCATGAAGCCACTTCCAAGACGATACTTTTTACAAATTCCATATAACTCTTCAATAAGTGGCTCATATATTTTATGATCAACATATACACGATCTACTTTACTAATTGAATATCCAGCTTTTAAAAACAGTCTTAACATTTCATTAAAAGTAAAGAAACGAATATGCGTTTTATCTAACAGACCATACTCTGTATACGTCCAGTTTCCAGCGAGTAAGGGGGCTAACACCGAGATGTGAGCAACGTTCGGTATACTAGCTAAAATCACACCATTTTGTTTGATATATGGTTTCACTTTTTCTACCACAGCCCATGGATCAAACAAATGCTCTAATACGTCACCAAATATGACGCAATCAAATTGGCCCTCCTCATACGGCATATCCATTGTCTCTATATCGCCTAAAACAACATGATCTAGCTTTTCTTTTGCTTTTTCCGCTGCTTCTGAAAATGCCTCAATTCCTGATACACGTGTACCATTTTCTTTTATAGCCGCTCCTAATGCACCGCTCGAGCAACCAATATCAAGAACTTCTTTCCATTCCTTTTTTATATGCTTCAATAAATTTGGATTCGCTGCATTATAATAAAAATCAGATTTTTCTTCATATAAAGAACTTTTTTCCCGATTCATTTCACACGCTCCTTATGTAAATTGAATTTGAAATATACATCTCATATGAACAAAATACACTTTATAACCAATACCATCCCTGCCGATACTCTAATATATAGCCAATCTTTCATTATTAGAATCGTGACAAGTTATTTCCTAAAAATAGCATGCATTACACCTTATATTGTTTATCAAAAACACCTCGAAAATATTTACGGTTATACTCGATTGCAGCATTATTCGGAACATAAGAAGCTGCTAATTCATTGTAATAATAAGCTTTGTCTTGCTCCCCTAACTTGCTGTAGCAAATACACATTTGTAAATAAGGAAGCCATGTGTAGCTAGCTGGACTGTGAAACGGACTATCCTTTGCCAGCGGCACTTCCGTTGCTAATTTAAACCAAAATATCGCTTCATTATACTTTTGTTGATCCATATATATATATCCTATTCTTGTACAATTCTCTCCTCTAGGAACATCGTACCGAAACGATTTTGCACAAGCCTCAACTGCTTTCTCCCACAGTCCGAGCTTCGCATAACAATCCCCTAACTTACCACATGCATAGATTTTCTCTTCATACCATCCTTCATCTTGATTCAGAAATGTTTCATATAAAAGAACCGCATCATTGTATTTTTGATTATCCATAGATTCATTTGCATAATAAAACAAATCTCTCGGACTCAATTCTTCTCCAGCTGCTACAGCATTTTGAAAAATTTTCAAATTACGATCCGTTACTTCTTTTTCCTTTTTATGTGTAATAGCAATGTTGCTATTAAAAATTTCACCGGAAACCGCTAAATACTCATGTACTTTACCAAACCATTGAAACTGTTTTTCGCGCTTTACAAGCCGATACCTTCTTGTGCAATATAAAGGCTTCCCGTTAGAGTCCATTACGAGGTGATAAGACATCGAAACAGCATCCACATTAGAATCTAATTGGCCCTTTAATTGTTTCAATGCTTCTTGAGCATCTTCTAATAATACGTCATCTGCATCTAGCCATAATATATACTGTTGCGTCGCTTTTGAAAAAGCAAAATTTCTAGCCGCCGAAAAATCATCAATCCACTGGAAATCATATATATTAGGAGTATATTTCTCTACAATTTCTTTCGTTCGATCAACAGAACCTGTATCAACTACTACAATTTCATCAACAATTTCTTCAACCCCATCCAAACATCGAGCTATTGTCTTTTCCTCATCTCGGACTATCATACATAAACTAATTGTAATGCCTTGCTTGTTCAATATAATCACCTTCTTCCAACTCAATCATATGTTATACAAACGCGAAACTTTCCACATTTTTATATTGTTCAAGTTATTTTAGATTTCTTTTCAATAATTCAAATGTCCGTGTCATTTTCTTGCGATTTTGCATCTACTATATAATGAAAGCTTTATGGAGGTGAATTTATGTCAAATAATAATTATTCAGATGGCTTAAATCCTGATGAATCATTATCAGCTAGTGCATTTGATCCTAATCTTGTAGGTCCAACTTTACCACCAATACCACCGTTTACACTTCCAACCGGGCCAACTGGACCTACTGGGCCTACTGGACCTACTGGACCGACCGTACCTACTGGGCCGACTGGACCGACTGGGCCAACTGGACCGACTGGGCCAACTGGACCTACTGGGCCGACTGGACCTACTGGGCCGACTGGGCCGACTGGAGGTACTGGTGCAACTGGACCTACTGGGCCGACTGGAGGTACTGGCGTAACTGGACCTACTGGGCCAACTGGATCTACTGGCGCAACTGGATCCACTGGTGCGACTGGACCTACTGGGCCGACTGGACCTACTGGGCCATCTGGACCTACTGGGCCATCTGGATTAGGACTTCCAGCAGGATTGTATGCATTTAACTCTGCTACAGTTTCTTTAGCTCTTGGAATTAATGATCCTGTACCGTTTAACACGGTTGGATCTCAGTTTGGTACTGCAATTTCTCAATTGGACGCTGATACTTTCATCATAAGTGAAACTGGATTCTATAAAATTACTGTTATCGCATATACTGCAGCAGTAAGTTTATTAGGTAGCCTTGCAATTCAAGTTAATGGAGTTACTGTACCAGGTGCAGGCACAAGCTTAATCTCAGTTGGCGCACCTATCGTTATCCAAGCAATTACACAAATTACAATAACTCCATCAATGGTTGAAGCAGTTGTTACTGGAATTGGATTATCTCTAGCTCTTGGTACAAGTGCATCTATTATTATTGAGAAAATCGCTTAATCTTTTACTTAGCAGTAAAACTGATATTGGTTTTACTGCTTTTTCTATTTCGAATTCAATCATGAAATCTTTGCTATCTACATAATCATATTGTTGTATGACATTTTTCAGGAGGCATAAATATGGAAAATAAATCCGCTGTTCAGCTTTATCTCGAATTGCTAAAGAAGACAATTTTATTTGAAATATGGTTAGAATATGAGGAGTACTTACCTGCATCTCTACATATATCAAAAGAACTTCAATTCGAGCCAGTTACCGTACCACTCCCTTTATTCATTAAGCAATATGCCGAAAATCACAACTTAAAAATTGTAAAGCCAGATGTTTCAAAAAGTGAACGTCATGATGGACTGGATTGGCCAAGAGCAGCACATAGTATGATTGGCCGAGAACGTATGAATCAGTTACATGAGGCAATGGAAACCGTTGTTCGTGAAAATATAGAAGGAGATTTTATCGAAACAGGTGTATGGCGCGGAGGCTCTTGCATTTTTATGAATGGCTTTTTACAAGCCAATAACATTACGAATCGTAATATTTGGGTTGCAGATTCATTTGAAGGTTTGCCAGCACCAAATTTAGAACAATATCCGAAAGACTACGGTGATTATTTACACACATTCGATTATTTACGTGTTTCTTTAGAACAAGTACAAGAAAACTTTAAAAAATATGATTTATTAAATGATCAAGTAAAATTTTTAAAAGGCTGGTTTAAAGATACTTTACCAACAGCACCAATAGAAAAGATTGCAATTGCACGACTTGATGGGGATATGTATGAATCTACGATGGATGGTCTCGTGAACTTATACGATAAAGTTTCAACAGGTGGCTATATTATAATTGATGACTATGGACTACCAGCTTGTGCAGAAGCTGTGACGGACTTTAGAAATCAAAGAAACTTAAAAGCTCCTATTACTAAAATTGATATCTTTGGTGTATATTGGCGAAAAGAATAAGAGAAATTTTGATTATAAGGAGGTTCCATTCCTATTAATCTAATACTTGAATACATGAACCGTTTTAGGAATCTCCTTGTATGTAATAAGCGGTCACATCTTATCCTCTTTCGCTATCAAATAAAACTTTAATTTCTCCATACTCCTCGTTTTGAGGTGAGATTTGTCTGTAAATATCGAGATAATATGGATACTGTATTGGTTTGCCTTTTTACTACAAGGAAGGAGTGTATTTATGAGCGAACTTGAAAAAGAAATAAAATTACTCCCCCCTCCTGAACTCGTCCAATATGTAGGTGGCGATTTTGAAAAGGTCGGTAAAGAATTCCTAAAGCATTTCATTCAAATTGGGGCTTTAAAGTCAAACGAAAAAGTATTAGATGTAGGCTGTGGCGTCGGCCGAATGGCTGTTCCATTAATGAATTACTTAACTGATGATGGAGCGTATTATGGATTTGATTTATTTAAAGAAGGTATCACTTGGTGTAAAAATAATATTACAACTACCCGTAATAATTTTCATTTTGAACACGTTGACATATACAATCAATTTTACAATCCAGAAGGAAAAGAAGATGCCTCTCACTATAAGTTTCCATATGAAGACGCGACATTCGATTTCATCTTTTTAACTTCTGTATTTACGCACCTTCTCCCAACAGAATTAGAACATTACGTATCTGAGATTGCACGTGTATTAAAAAAAGACGGGAGATGTTTTATTACGTTCTTTTTAATAAACCCTGAGTCATCCTATTATTTAAATGCAGGACTAAGTACGTTAGGATTTTATCATCAAATTGAAAATTGTTATGTCGTAAATAAAGATATTCCTAATTTCGCAGTTGCTTATCCTGAAACAGATATTTGCGCTTTATTGAATAAATATGGCTTAGAGGTAATGAATAAACCACACTATGGTTTATGGTGCGGCCGACATGAATATACAAGTTATCAAGATATTGTTCTTACAAAAAAAAGCTTCTGAAAGGAAGTTACGTATGACAAATGAAAAAAATCTACCTCTTGTTTCCATCCTTATTCCCACCTATAATAGACCACATTATTTCAAAATCGCTTTAGAAAGTGCTTTGGCACAAACTTATCCAAACATTGAAGTTATTGTAGGAGACGATAGTACGAATGATGAAACTGAAAAATTAATGCATGAAAAATACTTACTAAACCATTCCCATATAACATATATCCGGAATAGTACTACTTTAGGACAATTCCATAATGACCTCATGCTCTTAGAACAGTCTAGTGGCGAATACATAAACTTCTTAATGGACGATGACTTATTCCATAGTAATAAAATTGAGAAAATGATGTTCTATTTCCAACAAGACTTAAATCAAAAACTCGCACTTATTACATCATATCGCACTTGGATTGATGAAAATGGAGATATAATTGAAAACCATCCCGCTGTAAATAGATTGTATAGCGAAGATACCCTGCTAAGTGGGATAGATTTTGGAAACCATATGCTTTTATCTGGACAGAATATTATTGGTGAACCTACGACTGTACTCTTTCGAAGGCGACTATTAACAGAACCTTTTGGTACTCTAAATGAAAGGAACTATTGTTGTAGTGTTGATATGGCCTCTTGGATGGGTTTACTTTCAAAAGGTGATGCATTTTATATCACTGAACCTTTAAGTTCCTTTCGCTTTCATGATGGACAGCAAGTACACCATAAATTACTTGAAGGATCTGAAGATTTTTCACATCTCGTTTTAACCTCAAAAAAGTATGGTTTCTTACAAGATTTCAATGATTATAGAACTAGTCTGCTCAAAGCCTATGAGTGGTGTATGGGTGCATTCGAGTTTTATAAACAATACCCCAATCTCATTCCAGATGCACATATACGTCTTTCTCGTTGTTTAAATATAATTATAAAAGAGCTAAATCCACGATAGCTTTGCATAAGGGAGGAGCTATTCCTCCCTATTATGTATGACTTTACATAAATAGTGGAATAAATGTATGGACAGTCTGCTTATATTACTTTTAGAATGACGTCATCAACATATTTACTAGGCGATAGAAAGGATTACATACAGTGAAAGATACGAATTCTCAATATCAAATAGACTACGTATTACTATTCATTTTATTTGCCATTGGGACTGTTAGTTGCTTTGCTATTGCAAGTGCGCAAACCTCTTTACCACCATTTTTACAAAATGTAAATTTTGCACTCAAGCAAATACAATGGTACTTCATTGGATTTGTCGCTATTAGTGTTATTATGATTATCGATTTCGATCGGTATCAAAAAATTGCTTGGTATTTATATAGCTTTGCAATGATATTACTTATCGGGCTAGAACTTCAGGTTCCAGGTGCCGTTACAATTAAAGGGGCTACCGCTTGGTACAGGCTCCCAGGCATCGGAAATTTTCAACCTTCAGAAATTATGAAATTATTTTTAATTATCGTCATTGGACGAATTATAGCTAATCATAACGAAAAATATTTTTTTCGAACACCTCGTGAAGATTTTATCTTACTCGGAAAAATATTCGCAACGAGTTTGCCACCGCTACTACTTATTGCAAAAGAACCTGATTTAGGAAACACAATGGTAATTTCAGCGATGCTGGCAGCAATGATACTAGTTTCCGGTATACGTTGGCGCTTTATTTTCGGATTAGTCTCCGTTATTTTCACAGCAGGTGTTACCTTAACGTATATTTATATTGCTCATACAGAATTCTTTAAGGAGTATATCTTAAAAGAATACCAATTAAACCGCTTCTATGGTTGGCTGGCCCCTTACGAATATGACGCGCAAGGCTATCAATTAAGACAAGCTTTTTTAGCTACTGGATCAGGAGAAATGCAAGGAAAAGGTTGGGAAAATGGACAAGTATACTTTCCAGAACCACATACAGATTTTATTTTCACTAATGTCGCTGAGCAATTCGGATTTTTAGGCGCAAGTGTCATTATTGCACTTTTTTTCCTACTTATTTTCCGCATGATTCATATCGCTTTAGAAAGTAATGACCCTTTCGGTAGTTACATCTGCGCTGGTACAATCGGAATGTTTACTTTTCAAGTATTTCAAAATATCGGGATGACAATCGGATTACTACCTATTACAGGAATCACATTACCCCTTATGAGCTACGGAGGAAGTTCGTTGCTTACATACATGATTGCAATTGGATTTATTTTAAACGTTCGCTCACGAACGAAAGTTTTTATGTTTAAATAAATCGTGCAAAAAACGATATTTTTATCTCTATCCTTTTTTAGTTATACTAATGAAAAATAGGCTGGAGGTTTACATATGAAATATGACATTATAGGTGACATTCATGGCTGCTTCCAAGAGTTTCAAAACTTAACGACGAAACTAGGATATAAATGGAATAGTGGCATGCCAGTTCATCCCGACGAGCGAAAGCTGGCATTCGTTGGTGATATTACAGACCGTGGCCCTCATTCATTACATATGATTGAACTTGTATGGGAACTTGTCATACATAAAAAAGAGGCTTATTACGCTCCTGGAAATCACTGTAATAAGCTGTACCGATTTTTCCTCGGACGTAATGTGACAATCGCTCACGGACTTGAAACAACTGCTGCTGAATACGAAGCACTATCTTTTCAAAAACAGCAAATCATAAAAGAAAAGTTCATCACCCTTTATGAAAATTCCCCTTTATATCACGTGCTCGATGAGAAAAGGTTAATTGTATGTCACGCTGGCATTCGGAAAGATTACATCGGAAGGCAAGATAAAAAAGTACAAACGTTTGTATTATATGGCGATATTACAGGTGAAAAACATGATGATGGCTCTCCTGTCCGTCGAGACTGGGCGAAAGAATATAAGGGCGACGCTTGGATTATATATGGACATACACCAGTAAAAGAACCTCGTTTTGTAAATCATACAGTCAATATCGATACTGGCGCTGTATTTGGAGGTAAACTAACTGGATTACGTTATCCTGAAATGGAGACCGTTTCTGTCCCTTCTTCCCTTCCTTTTGTCCCTGAGAAATTCCGCCCAATTTCATAATCCTCTCTACTTCGTACAATTCACGAATAACGAGAGATTATCATATTTTCTAGATGTATCCTATATAAATCTAGGTAAAGCAATTAAAAAAAGATGCAATAAAGTGCATCTTTTTTTAATTGCACGACATATAATGTCGCAGGAGGTGACAGAATGAAGAAAAAATCTTCTAAACAAAAAAGAAAATTCCACCCTTTATATCAGCCCATGTATGGAATTAACAACTGGTGCGGCATTCGAGCTGCAGCTATAGAAGAACTAGAAGAACAAGAGTCATCAAAAAAGAGCAAAGCTAAAACAAAATATGTCTCTTTAGAAAATGCTGTAATGAGTCGCATAATCAATCGTAGAAAAGTAAAGATGCAACAAAAAAATAAACATCTCTCTCATCACGATGAACAAATACTGCATTCTGAAGAAAAACAGGAAAATACGGAAGAGAACATTCCTGTAGCAATAAATAAAAAAATACAACCAGAAATTCCAACCGATATTATAAACCAAGTAAAAAAAATAAAAGAAGCATTAACTCCATCAAATAATATACAAACAGAAAAAACGATCATAATTCAGACTCCTGCACCTGAAAATACGAAAGTAAAAAAAGAAGGCCGATATTCACATGCAGAGGGGCTTCACTCTCATGCAGAGGGTACAGTTTCACATGCAGAAGGACTTCTTACACACGCAAAAGCAACTTGCTCCCATGCAGAAGGATCGAAAACAAAAGCAACTGGACATAGTTCGCATAGTGAAGGAAGTGAAACGACAGCAGGCGGCTCTTATTCTCACGCGGAAGGTAAACATACGATTGCTTTAGGCGAAGCAGCACACGCAGAAGGAACCGCAACTATCGCTAATGGATTCTCTTCTCATGCGGAAGGTAATCATACATCAACAGCTCATTTTGCAGGAAGCCATATTATGGGTCGATTCGGCACGGCCGAAGAAGCCTATTCTTGGTTTATTGCAAATGGAACAAACGATACCGATCATAATATCGGTGCTAAATGGCTTGCTCATAATGGAGAAATGTACATTGAGGGTGCTTCTTACAATGCAGGCGGAACGGATTTTGCACAAATGTTTGAAACCGCGGACCATAAAGCTATTGATGTCGGTTATTTCGTTACATTTAGTAGCGAAGAAAAAATTCGGATAGCTACTTCAAACGATTCTTTCATTTTAGGAATATCTAGTGCAACCCCCGCTATTATAGGAAATAGTGGTGCTTTAAGTTGGCAAAAGCGCTATAAAACAGATAACTTTGGAAAGCGTCAATATGTACGTACAGAAACACAAGAAATACAACCACTTTTAAATACAGAATGGGATCCAGCTTGCAAATATATAGCAAGAAAAGACCGTTCTGGTTGGCTTCCTGTCGGATTAATTGGACAAATGTTAGTACGTGATGATGGCACTTGCGAACCGCATGGATATTGTCGTCCAAATGATGACGGCATTGCTACAAAAGCGGAAAGTGGATTTTTCGTTATTAAGCGTACGGATGATAATCAAATTTTAATATTATTCCGCTAAGAAAAAAGGGACCAAAATTCTTCATTACATAAGAATTTTGGTCCCTTTTTAAGCGTGCATTAATAACTGCTGCATATCGCTTGGAATCGTCGTAGCAAAAGACAGTTCCTTTTCTAAAATAGGATGATAAAACGCCAAAGATGTACTGTGAAGTGCTTGTCGTTTCATTTCATCCCTTCTTCCTCCATATAAGTCATCACCAAGTAACGGATGTCCTATATGAGCCATATGCACGCGGATTTGATGCGTTCTTCCTGTCTCAAGTTCAAGAGATACATGCGTCTTTTGCGAGGAACTATGAATCACTCTAAAATGAGTAACTGCCCTCTGTCCATCCTCACAAACTGTTCGTTCAATGATGCTATCTGATTTTCTACCAATCGGTGCATCAATCGTTCCTTCACGTTTTATCATCTCTCCATGAACAATTGCTTCATACGTTCGTTTCACAGCTTTTTGTTGATGTTGTTTCGATAAAAGATGATGTACGAAACGATTTTTTGCAATAAGCATGAGTCCTGACGTATCACGATCCAACCTTGTTACAATGTGCACCGTACTGGCAAGATGCTGCTTATCATAATAAGACAAAAGCGCGTTAGCAACACTTCCCTCTGGATGTTCTCTAGACGGAATCGTTGACATGTTCGCTTCTTTATTGATGACAAGAACTGCATCATCTTCATATACAATGCATAGTGGGATATCTTCCGCAATCATCCCTTCACTTCTTTCTTCCACTGGAAAAAAAACACGTAATTGTTCCCCCGCTTGTAGTTGATGACGAACGCTTGCATATTGACCATTTACTTCAATGGCTCCGCCATGAAATTTTATATCCGTTAAAGCAGCTTTAGAAATCCCTTTTGTTTTCAAAAATTCTCTAACTAAAGTTCCCTCTTCAGCTGACTCTATATCCCATTTCAATGTAAATCTGTTCAATATATAAACCCCTTCTATTTATCTGCAACAAACGAGTCACGGACACGTTTCCAAAATGGGAACGGGCGGAAACGAACAAATCGCACTTTCTCGTTTGCAACGCGATACTGGATTGATTTCACATCTTGATGAACCATCGTTAAATGGTCCACCGTAATTTGTAAGTTCATCCCTGGAGCCGGCTTCAACACACATGTATGATGCTTCGGCAATACAAGCGGCGAGCCTACAGTACGAAACACACGGTTGTTAATGGATGCCATTTCTGCAATTTGAATTGCTTCAATAGAAGGGTGAATAATTGCACCGCCAAGTGCTTTATTATAGGCAGTACTTCCTGAAGGAGTTGAGATACATAGACCATCCCCGCGGAATGTTTCAAAGTACTCTCCCCGTATTTCCACTTCTGTTACTAATGTGCCCTCTGCACTTTTTACAGTCGCTTCATTCATCGCTAAATACTGTGACTCTTTACTTCCATTCACATAGCGAATAATCACTTCTAAAAGCGGATATTCCACCACTTGGAATGGCGTTTTAGCAATCGCAATTACTAATTTCTCTACTTCTGTCGGTAACCAATCTGCATAGAAACCTAAATGCCCTGTATGTACACCAACAAATGCTGTTTCATCCAATCGATTATAATAACGATGAAACGCATATAAAAGCGTTCCATCTCCCCCAACAGAAATTACAATATCGGGTTCCTTTTCATCCATAATGAATCCAAAATCTAGCAAGTACTCTTTCATCGTGCTTGCTAGTGTATCTGATGATTGATCTCCCTTTGACATAATTGTAAATTTCATCGCCAACACCCTTTAGTTTATGATTCGGAATCTTTCGTTTCTTGCTTTCTTGAAAAAGCCTTTTGTGCTTCTTGAATTTCAAGACGAATAGAAGACATTTCTTCATCCAATAAAAACGCCGCTTCCGCTGCACGTTGCAAGCGTATTTTAATATCTTCAGGGAAACGCCCACTATATTTATAATTCAAAGAATGCTCAATCGTTGCCCAAAAGTTCATTGCTAGCGTGCGTATTTGGATTTCTACCAATACTTTTTGTTCCCCTTGAATCGTTTGAACAGGATAACTAATAACAACGTGATAAGAGCGATAACCGCTATCTTTCTTTTGCGTAACATAATCACGCTCTTCCACGATTTCAAAGTCATTTCGTTTTCGGAGATATTCTACAACAGGCTTAATCTCATCAACAAATTGACACATCATTCGAAGGCCCGCGATATCCTGCATATCTTCTCTGAGCCGGTCTAGCGGTACATTTCTCTTCTCCGCTTTATCAATGATACTTGCAACCGACTTTACCCTTCCTGTTACAAACTCAATTGGAGAATGCTCTGTTAACATTGCAAATTGAGTACGCATTCCTTTTAGTTTCACTTTCAGCTCTGCCACCGCTTGATGGTAAGGTGCTAAAAATTCTTCCCAATTTCGATTCATTTCAACCACCACCAAAATCAATCCATTTGCTTATAGAAATACTTTTTCTACAGCAGTTACTAGTTCTTCTCCGTAATTTGCATTACCTTCAATATTTTCAACTAAATATTCTACTTCTTCTTTTAAACCTTCTAATTCCATTTCAACATCATTCACTTGAATAAACATCGCTGTATCTTTATTCATTGCTTCACGCATTGCTTCCCAGCATGTATGCGGAATACTTACATATATGAAAGATGATTCGTTTTCTAAGATATATAAAAATGATAAATTGTCTGAGTCTACAAGTACGTGATTACGCGCACTTAACTCCTTTACCTCTATTTCAGTATTTTCCGCACAAAAAATAAGCGCATTCTCTCTCATTTCTACGCTCTTTACTTGAATTTTATTTTGCATGCTCGAACTCCTCCATCTCAACTTCCTGTCTTACTTAACAGTATTATTGTATCATAACATGGACGCAAACAAATAAAACATTGAACCAAATTTGTGAAAAAGCGATAATGTGTAAAGAATTATTTTTCAAAAGGAGCGCATACAATGACACAAGAAATTGAAATTGAATTTAAAAATATCGTTACAGAAGAAGAATTCCAATCATTATGCAAATCTTTTTCTATTGAAGCTTTCACGAAACAAGTGAATCACTACTTTGAAACGCCCGACTTTTCATTAAAAGAAGCTGGTTCTGCACTTCGTATTCGTCATAAAGGGGAAACTTATACATTAACGTTAAAACAACCTGCAGAAATCGGCTTGTTAGAAACGCATCAAGTTGTAACCGAGGCCGAAGCAAAAATGATGATGGAAACAAACACAATCATTCAAGGTGCTGTAGTAGACCAACTACACAAATTACAAATTCCTGTTTCCGCTTTAACTTATATGGGCAGTTTAACAACTGAAAGAGCTGAAACATTATTTGAAGGCGGAACGCTTGTCTTTGATCATAGTTTCTATTACAATCACGATGATTATGAAATTGAATATGAAGTGCAAGACGAAGAAACAGGAAAAGCTGCATTTATTCATTTGTTAACACAGCATAACGTACCAGTTCGCCATACAAATAACAAAGTAAAACGCTTTTTCCTTGCCAAACAAAACAAAGCACGCTAAAGTGAAAATTCCACTAGTGAATCCGTTCTACTAGTGGATACATCTCACTTCTTAAAAAGTAAAAGGTTCATTTACACCTGTAGAAGAAGCAAAAAATGTTAGGAAGGCTGTTTATTTGCCCTCTCGAACATTCCATTGCTACAATAGATATACATTTCATGGAAAAAGGAGTTTATAAAGGATGAGCAAGCAACCGATGACACCATTTGAAGCAATTGGCGGTGAACAATGCATTGCAATATTAGTAGACACATTTTATTCCTATGTCAGTAAACACCCTGACTTATCTCCCATCTTCCCGGATGATTTAACAGAAACAGCTAGGAAGCAAAAACAATTTTTAACACAATATTTAGGTGGTCCTAATTTGTACACTGAAGAACATGGTCATCCTATGTTAAGAGCACGCCATCTTCCGTTTGAGATTACGCCAAAACGAGCAGAGGCTTGGCTATCATGTATGGATCAAGCAATGGATGACACAGGAGTACACGGTCATATAAGAGAGTTCGTTTTTGAACGTTTAGCATTAACTGCTCAGCATATGGTTAATACTCCAAACGAAACAGGTGAAATATAATGGATAAACAGGAAGCAAAGCATATCAATATGCCATCTCCTTCCGCATGTGAGCATAAGTCTGTAGAAGCATATTTATTTATTGATCCACTTTGTAAAGATTGCTGGGAAATTGAACCCTTTATTATTAAACTATGGCTTGAATACGGGAAATACTTCTCTATTCGTCATATTGTAACTGGAAAAGTGGACGGAACGAACGCTTCCTCACACAAATGGAATAAACCTGCTAATATTCGATTTGTGTGGGAAAAGACAACAAGTTTACAAGGTTTTTCATGTGATGGAAAAGTACATATGCAAGAGGCATCATCAACACCATATTTAGTTTCGATGGCAATTAAGGCAGCGGAGTTACAAGGCCGAAAAGCAGGTTCGAAGTTTTTGCGAAAACTCCAAGAATACATTTTCCTTGAAAATGTATCAAACCCTGACTGCGAATTATTGCTTGCATGTGCAAAAGATAGCAATATTGATGTAGAAGAATTTAAAAAAGATCTACATTCCGCCAGCGCAAAAAAAGCTTTCCAATGTGACTTAAAATTCACAAATGAAATGCATATTACAGAAATACCTTCCCTCGTCTTTTTTCATGCGAACTCAGATGAAGAAGGTATTAAAATCGCTGGAACTTATTCCTATGATGTATACGTACAATTATTAAAAGAGCTCGTAAAATGTGAAATCGAGCCAGAACCATTACCGCCTTTAGAAATGTTACTAGAAGCAACGCAATTTATATCTTCAAAAGAAGTAGCATTTATATATGACTGCTCGCAACAAGAGATCGAGCGCGAACTAAAAAAATTACAACTGAAACGCAAAGTACAAATGATTGACGTAAAATGTGAGCGTTATTGGAAATGGATAGCAATAGAAAAAGACCTGGTGTAAACACCAGGTCTTTTTCTTTACGGCTTATAAAAATATTAAAGGGGATGGGAGAAATTTTCACGTTCAAACAAAGGGGTATATGTTTGTATGTGAATTCGTTCACGCTTATTATATTACAAGATTCGACGTCAGATGACAACCCCTTTTGTCGAATTTCACACTTTTGTCACATTCTAAACGTTTTCATTTTTGAATAAGCTATATAAAAGCCCTTTAGGAGGTGTTTTTCATAAAGAAATCCTATATTTTACTAATTTTTTCATGTGTCCTTGTTTCTTTTTTCTTGTACATTCTCTCTCTATTACAAGCTTTTCCTAAAATTATCGCCTTTCCTCTTTTATTCGGAGTCATCGTCATCGCTCTCTCTTATTTCAACCATAGAAAACGATTTAAAGGATTTTGAATTCAAAAATTAACTATAAAACTGTCTTCAAATTTAGAAATAGTAAGGAAAACCGATTTTTATTTCGACAAATATCGACAAATTGTATTTTTAAACAAAAAAGACGAGGATAAAATCCCTCGTCTTTTCTCATTACTTTTCTTCAAATAATAACGCTTCTAATTCATTTAATTTCTCTTCAAATACTTGTAGTGCCTCTTTCACTGGTTCAGGAGATGCCATATCAACTCCTGCTTTTTTCAGCACTTCAATTGGATAATCAGAGCTTCCTGCTTTTAAGAATTCATTAATGTAACGTTCTACCGCTGGTTGCCCTTCTTCTAAAATCTGTTTAGATAGAGCCGTTGCTGCACTAAATCCTGTTGCATATTGGTATACGTAATAGTTGTAGTAGAAGTGCGGAATGCGAGACCATTCTAACCCAATTTCTTCGTCGATTACTAAAGCGTCACCGAAATATTTCTTATTTAAGTCGTAGTAGATCTCCGTTAACATATCTGGCGTAACAGCATGTCCTTCTTGTACTTTCTTATGAATAATATGCTCAAACTCTGCGAACATCGTTTGACGGAATACAGTACCACGGAATCCTTCTAAATAATGATTTAATAAATATAGGCGCTCTTTTTTATCTTCTGTCGTTTTTAATAAATAATCATTTAGAAGCGCTTCATTACAAGTTGACGCTACCTCTGCAACGAAGATTGAATAATCACCGTATACGTGCGGCTGTGTCTTTCTTGTGTAATAACTATGCACAGAATGACCAAACTCATGAGCAAGTGTAAATAAATTATTTACATTATCATGCCAGTTCATTAAAATATAAGGATTTGTTCCGTATGCACCAGATGAATATGCTCCGCTTCGTTTTCCTTTATTCTCATACACATCTACCCAGCGATTTTCATATGCTTCTTTCAAAATTTCAACATACTCATCACCAAGTACGTTTAAAGATTTTAATAACATGTCTTGTGCTTCTTCATATTTCACATTCATTTTCACTTCTTGTACAAGTGGTGTATATAAATCGTACATATGAAGTTCATCAAGTCCTAGCGCACGCTTTCGAATATCGATGTAACGGTGCAATAAATGTAAGTGATCATTTACCGTTTCAACGAGTTGATCGTAAACTGCTTCAGGAATATTATTATTGCTCAATGCAGCTTGGCGAGCAGAGTCATATTTACGAATACGTGCATTGAAATTATTACGTTTCACTGCTCCGCTTAACGTACTTGCAAATGTGTTCTTAAATTTCCCATACGTTTCAAATACAGCTTTGAATGCATCTTCGCGAACACGACGATCATCACTTTCTAAAAACTGAATGTAACGACCATGCGTAATTTCTATTTCTTCTCCGTCCTCGCCTTTAATAGACGGGAATTTCAAATCCGCATTATTCAACATACCAAATGTATTACTTGATGAACTCATTACTTCAGATGCTTCCGCTAATAAAGCTTCCTCAGCCTCAGATAATAC
Source organism: Bacillus cereus group sp. N11 (assembly GCF_016483605.1). Classification (NCBI taxonomy): domain Bacteria; kingdom Bacillati; phylum Bacillota; class Bacilli; order Caryophanales; family Bacillaceae; genus Bacillus; species Bacillus cereus group sp. N11. Next base: position 118,040 of record NZ_JAEHBN010000007.1, on the reverse strand, counting down.
GTGTGGACGTTGACGTGTAATTTCTTCTAATGCATGTTCATATACACTTAAGTCTCTATTTTCTTTTAAAAATGCTTGTAGTGTATCTTCTGAAATAGATAAAATTTCAGGTACGATATACGCTGTGCTACTAGATACTTGTGAATATAAATTCGTCGCACGATCATTTAAAGCTTGATACACAGAGTTTGTTGTATCTTGATCGTAACGCATATGAGCATATGTATATAGCTTACCTAGTCGCATTGAAATTTCATCTTCATATTGCAGTGCCTCAAGTAAGTTGTTCGCAGAGTCACCAAGCTTCCCTTTAAATTCAGTTAACTGCGGTAGTAACTCTTTAATCGCTTGAAATTCTTTTTCCCATTCTGCATCTGTTTGGAAAATATCTTCTAATCGCCACGTACTTGCTTCTTCAATCTCATTGCGATCTGGTAATGTTTTTGCTTTATTTTGTTCAGACATTCTGTAAGCCCTCCTTTAAATATCTCTACTTAAGTACAATTCTGTTTTTCTTATGTAATTCCTTCACGTTCATTCTTTATTATATCCCCTTTTTCTTCTCCCATGTTGAACTTTGTCTCAAATAGAGATAGCGCATAAGTTAGGCAAATCTCATCATATTTCCTAACTTCCTCCTCCGTCTGTAACATAACTATATTCCTCATTTTTCGGTACGTATAAGTTCCTACTTTACGCAACACGCCTACAAAACATAAAAAAGTCATATATTCAGTAACCGCTACTTTCCATATATGTTGTGAAAAGTACGGAAGTAAGCGCCTTTTCGTATATTTTTTTACATAACTACACACATATTGAAGGGAAATACAATTCCCTACCGCAAGCTTTTCTATACACTTCATGTATAGAAAAGCTTGCCATGTAAATGGATTTGTTTGAAAAGCAAATGAAGACGGGAGTGGAACACCAATTTCAGAAGGAAAGCTCGCTGGAGTACATTTAAATTGATATAAGAGGCGTAATAGTGACTTATGATTATAATTCCAAATAGACAGGGCATTTTGCCGAAAGTAGTCCTTTCGCTTCTTCCATTCCTGTCCTAATATTTCTTTCCGGAAAGGAACAGGGGAAAAGAGTAACTCAAAAGTAGTTGTATCGTTTGGTAAATACATAATATGTGAGAAAGAGACGTTTGTAGAAAACGGAGTGATAAAGGCACATTTCATAAATGATTTTTGTTTCGGACAAAAGAAAATAAGAAATGGCTGAGGATAAGATTGTAAGGAGAAAGCCAGAAGCGAGGAAAATTTCATCCAATATGCAGCTTGCTTTTTTAATTGATTTCCACCAATGATCCAGATGACCTGAATGCCCGCTTGCCAATACGAGTATGTTCGTTTAGAAAGTTGTTCTATGGAGAGATTGGCGCATTGATATTCAATCGCAATTTCCCTACCTGCTCTCTCTACGAAAATATCTGGTCTTTGCTGGATTTTTGGAAGGTAACGCTCTATATCCACATGGAAATTTTGACGTTTCAACCATCTATATAGCAATTCTTTACCGTGCATATGATATATAGATTCTGCTTCATAAAAAGCAAGGCATGACTCCACTTTCTTATGAGCAAAATGCCAACTTTTTTGTTTCCCTAATTTCATTTGCACTTCCTTTCCACAAGCTATACAAAAGAAACGCTCCCTTTTACGCATACGTTGTAAAAGCTCTTCATTTCGATTATAGAGTAGATGAATTTTCTCTCCGTTTTCTCTTTTAGCGATAAACATTATAATCACACCCTTTCAGCTCCTTATATTCTACAATTTATTACAAATCCCTTTTAAAAAAGAGATGTCCCAATTTCGGACATCTCTTTTTATAATAAAGGTGATAATAATCGATATGTCGATTCAACAATTCGTCTATGAAGACGTCTTTTATGAAAACGATCGACATGAATTTCACTTGATTCTTCTAAATCATCTTTAAAGTCTTGAACGAGTTTTCGAATGCTATCTGTATCATATAAAAAGGCATTCACTTCAAAGTTCAAATGAAAACTTCTCATATCCATATTTGCTGTCCCAATTGAAGCTAAATCAGAATCAACGATGACAACTTTACTATGAAGAAAACCTTTTTCGTATTCATATATCTTTACTCCTGCATCTAAAAGCTCAGGGAAATATGATCTTGATGCATAAAAGACAGTGCGCTTATCAGGCTTACTCGGCATTAATAAACGAACATCAATACCAGCAAGTGCCGCTACCTTTAATGCAGATAAAATATCATCATCCGGAATGAAATACGGTGTTGCAATCCAAATAGATTTCCGAGCAGAAGAGATCATTGCAAAATATAAATGTTTAATCGTTTCCCATTTATTATCTGGTCCACCTGCAATTAGCTGAACTCCGCCCCAATGATCACCTTCAACTGCTTTTGCCTGTAAATATTCTGGAGCCAGCACTGCCTCACCAGTCATATAAAACCAATCTTGAAGGAAAATAAGCTGTAAACTTTGAACAGCCTCACCACGCAAATATAAATGTGTGTCTCGCCAAAAACCGAAATATTTATCCTTCCCTAAATATTCATCTCCAATATTTAACCCACCTACAAACCCTTCATTTCCATCAATAACAACGATTTTCCGGTGGTTTCGATAATTAATCTTATCGTTTAAAATTGGAAAGCGCACAGGAAAGAACGGAATCATTTCGACACCTGCGTCATTTAATTCTTCAATATACGAATTCGATAACCTAAAACTTCCAACCGCATCATATAAAAACCGAACGACTACGCCTTCTTTTGATTTTTGTATTAAAATATCTTTAATTTCTGTTCCAAGCTTATCATCACGCACAATGTAATATTCCATATGAATGTGGTGTTTCGCTCGTTTTAATCCATCTAAAATGGCCTGAAACGTTTCATCCCCATTTGTTAATGTTCTCGTTTCCGTTTGAAATGAAATATTTAAAGCACCTAAGCGGTCCGCTAAACGAAATAACAGCTCTTGATGCTTATGATTACGTAACATCCGTTCTTCATAATCTTCATGCCCCTTATATTGTAAAAACGCCTGTTCATCCAGTAACGCCTTCTTTTGGAACATTCTCTTTCTCCGAAAGTTTTGTCCAAATAATAAATAAGCGAAGAATCCAAATACCGGAAAAATACCTAACACAATGAGCCATGTAAGTGTTTTAGACGGGTGACGGTTTTCTAAAAAAATAACGCAGCCAATTAAAAATGCAGATACCGTAAATAAAATACTAATAATACCTAAAATCGAAACATCTTTTATCCCAATTACATCCGAATAAAATGCTACATCAATAAACATACGTAACGAAACAAATAATGCGAACAATAGTAGAACAAAGAAAATCAACTTTAACGTATTTTTCATCTCTTACCTCCTTACTAAGAAAGCTTTCCTATTCTTCATATAAAAAGCCGATTTCATACTACAGAAATCGGCCTACGTTTTAGCAGGAAAATTATTGCGAATTGTTTCAAGCGCACGCTCTTTCACAATTTGTTTCCCATACTCACTCACACGATGAATTGTTAAAGTTGATTCTTCTCCATATTCTAAAATAATACTTAAAATACGATCAATTTCTTCTTCATCATGTAGCACTTCATCGAATTCCACATATACATAATAGCGGTCATCAAATGAATACAGCTCATCTTTTATATCTTCAAAGATAAGACGATGACTTAATGAAATAACATCTTCAAAATCATTAAACTTAATTAAAAAGCCAAACGTACCATCTTCATTAAAGTTTGTTCCCGTTTGTTCTTCTACCTCTTCCACTAATTCTTGCTGGAATAATGACTCGATACCCTCATCTAAAGGAATGTCTATAATTTTGTCTACACCTATCGGTAGCTCTAGCTTTTGTCCATCCTTTGAGAGCTCGGCTTTCGTGACAAGTACTTCAATCCCTTTATCGACTGCTTGCACTTGAATCCATAACGGTCCATCAATAAAGAAGTCATCATGATCACGAGCTTCGTCCATCATCTCCCAAAAGAGCTCTTCACTACGTTCGCGGTCATACCAAATTTCTTCACGATTAAACCCTCTGTCCTCTATATCAATGTACGTAATAAAAAACTTCATCGTATGATCGTTAATTCTTTCAATTTCCAAAATACAACTCTCCCTTCCTGTTTAGAATTGTTATGAAGGGATCCCCCACTCATATGACAAATCAATAGATTCTTGTACTCTCATTTTATGATAAGATTCTCCAGAAGGGAAATAAAATCGATTTATTTTACAAAAATAGTTATATGCCTATCTTTATTCGATTGTCTACATAAATATATCATTATGACAATTCTTTACACACGAAAAATTTGGACATACATTTCTATATTCCCCCGTACACTGTAATAAAGTGAAACTTCTATTAGAGGAGATTATTTAGTTCCCACTTTCTTCATCACATACATATATTTCGCTTATTAAAACATCATAAATGGAGGCAGACGAATGGACTTAGAGTTTTTAACATCTGTACTAATGATTGTCGGTATTGATGTTGTATTAGGTGGTGACAATGCAATTGTCATTGCATTAGCTAGCCGGAATTTACCTGAAGCAAAACGAAATAAAGCCATTTTGATCGGTACTCTTTTAGCAATTGTGCTACGAATTCTTCTTACAATAATAGCTGTCTACTTACTCGACATTCCATTTTTACAGCTTATCGGCGGCATTTTACTTACATTCATTGCAGTAAATTTATTAACTGATAATAGCAACGATCTTTCTTCTATTCAAGGGAAAACAACTTTATTCCAAGCTGTGCGTACAATTGTATTCGCGGATCTCGTTATGGGGTTTGACAATGTCATCGCTATTGCAGGTGCGGCTCACGGAAGATTATTACTCGTCATAATCGGGTTACTCATTTCTATTCCGATTATTATTTGGGGCAGCAAACTTATTTTAATCCTTATGGAACGCTTTCCACTTCTCATTTATTGCGGAGCAGCGATACTCGCCTATACAGCTGGAAAGATGATTACACACGAAGACAGACTTGCAACCTTTTTTCATAACAACCAAAGTTTCACTACAAGCATTCCTTTCTTGTTCATTTTCACTGTTCTATGCATCGGTATTATCGTTCAACAAGTTCGCATACGAAATGTGAAACAATAAAAAAAACCTTCTACTATATAATAGGTAGAAGGTTTTCATATTATTATAATTAATTTACAAGACGTTGTGCTTCACGTAATTGGAACGTTCTTACTGTACGTGGTAAGAAACGACGGATTTCATCTTCATTGTAACCTACTTGAAGACGCTTCTCGTCAATCATAATTGGACGACGTAAAATCCCTGGATAGTCACGAATCATCTTATATAAATCTTGAAGTGGTAAAGACTCTAAGTTTACATTTAATTCTTGGAAAACTTTCGAACGAGTAGAAATAATCTCATCTGTTCCGCTTTCTGTCATACGTAAAATCTCTTTAATTTCCTCAATCGTTAATGGATCTGAGAAAATATTACGTTCTGTATAAGGAATATGATTTTCCTCTAGCCATAATTTCGCCTTTCTACAAGACGTACAGCTTGGAGAACTATATAATGTTACCATACAAAGCTCACTCTCCTTAAAGAGTACAAATTCTGTACTAATTACAGTTTAAAATTCTAACTTCAGCAATTTTTCGCGATAACTTGTCTTATAACAAAGTACAAAAATCGCATTTCATGTAAGCAACAACTTATAATAAACAACAATTACTTTTAATAAGTAACTTCTATAATCATTATACAATAGATTTTGCAAGAAATATACAGTAAATTTCCTACTAGTTGAGAAAACTCTTCCGCGTATTCCACTGCTATGTAACATGATTACGCTCACTTTAGCTGTACTTTAACAATGACCTTCAAACCTTTTAATACTCACTTCCCATTGATTTTTCATATAATATATAGTTATTTATCTATAATTTCACCTAAAAAAAGAGAACGTTTTCTTACTTTTTCTTGATAAATCAATTAAGAAATGTAAGACTATATAAATGAGAATCAAAAGGAACATTTGTTCTTATTTTAACAAACATTCTCCCTCCTGTCTACACGATTTCTAAAGTAAACCAAATATTTTTCTGACATTTCTTTCTTTTTTATCTTTTATCTCATACAATAAAAATACAGACAGGCAAAGGGGGAATTTGCAAATGATTGCTTTTTTTATTGATTTTGTTACTGTTGCTGCCCTCATCATCGGAATCACAGCATTGATTGGTGTCATTTCAAATAGCATCGGTGAAAAACTCTTTGGCGGAAAAGAAAAAATGAAGTTTGTTAACAAAAGTTTGGATGTACAATCCGGATGGAACCAAGTTGGTGGGAAAGGTATTTATAAGAAACGTACGTATTAAAAAAAAGCAGGTAATCACCTGCTTTTTTCTTATTTCTCTACTGACGCCCATTTAAAGCTTAAATCGCCACCATATTTATGGTTGTACATATTTTTAATTGAATCTCTTTGTAAGTATGCTCTACCACGTTGATATACTGGAACAATCGCAGCATCATCAAGTAACATTTTCTCTGCTTCTAGTAAGTTTTTCCAACGAGCATTTACATCGCTTCCATCTTTCTTCGCTTTCATGATAATCTCATCATATTTCGGATTAGAATATTTCATTTTATTTTGTGATCCGTCCGTTACAAACATATCAAGGTATGTAACTGGATCTGGGAAGTCTGCACTCCATCCAGAGAATGACATGACGTAATCGCCCGCATCTTCTAATTTTAGTTTTTGTGCAAATGGTTGTTGTTTAATTTTCACTGTTAAACCTGGTAAATTCTTTTCTAACTCACCTTTTAAATATTCACCAGTTTTCTTCGATAATTCAACGTCTTCATTTAATAGCTCTAATTCGATTTCATTTTTACCAAGCTCTTTTTTACCAGCTTCCCAATACTTCTTCGCTTCTTTCACGTTTGGTTTTACAATATCTCCATTTACAGCACGGAAGTCCTTTTTATCCGGTCCTTTAATGAAGTTATCAGGAATTAATCCTGTCGCTGGCTTAGAACCGTTATTTAATAGCGTGTCAACAAACGGCTTACGTTCAAAAGCAAGAGAAATTGCTTTACGAATATTTTTATTTGCTAACGCTGGATCTTTTTGATTTAAACGAAGGAAGAATACAGATGTATCTTCTACTGTTTGGAAATCTGGTTTTCCTTTATATTTATCGATGAACTCTGCTAATAACGTCGCTCGATCGACTGCGTTTGTTTCATATAAATTGATTGGCGTAGACGTATCTTTTACAATATTAAAGTTTACTTCCTCAATCTTCACTTCTTTATTTTCCCAATAAGATGGGCTCTTTGTCATTTTAAAGCTACGTTCATGTTGCCAATCACTTAGTGTAAACGGTCCATTATATAGTGTTGTATTTGCTTCTAAACCAAACTTCGTCCCCTGCTCTTTTACAAACTTTTCATTCACAGGATAGAAGATTGGATATACCATTAAATCTACAAGATATGGAATTGAATTGTCTAATTCCACTTCTAATGTATAGTCATCAATTGCTTTTACGCCTAATTGGTCTGGACTCATCTCTTTTTTATTAATTTTCTCTGCATTTTTTATATCATACATAATGTACGCTGATTTCGCAGCTGTGTCTGGGTTAATCGCTCTTTGCCATGCGTACACGAAATCTTTCGCCGTCACAGGCTCACCATTTGACCATTTTGCGTCTTCACGTAATTTAAATGTATATTTTTTACCGTCTTCTGACTTTTTGAATTCCTTCGCTACACCTGGAACTAGCTTATCATCTTTTCCTAAACTGTATAAGCCTTCCATCGTATTAGTCATTACTCTTGAAGAAACTGCATCAGCTGATAATGCTGGATCCATCGTTGGAATTTCTTGCGTTTCAATTAAGTTAATAACTTGCTTCGCACCGCTCTTCCCGCTATCCCCTTTTGCGTTCGCTTGCGATTGTTCATCTTTTTGATAACTACATGCCCCTAAAATCATGCTCATTGCTACCGTTGATAATACAAAAACCGGCATCTTTTTTTTCATATTTCCACCCTCCATAAAAATGTTAGCCCTTTCATTTTCAAACAAAAAGAAATATATATATGTTCTAATAATTCATATTATACACACAAATATATTTTTTGTATATTTATATTTCTATCTTATTAAAATTTCCTGTGAAAAAATAAATCTTTGAAAACGTTTCATATTACCAGTTTACCCGACTGAAGTGTCGGAAATAACAAATTTTACACTTTTCTAAATTATCAGAGAAAAACAAATTTTATATTTTATAATATTTTTTGTATAATTATCCTTCTCTTTTTAGCATAAAATGAAGGTCTCTTCATATTAAAAATATGCAGGTTAAAATGAGTGCAAAGGATAAGAAAGTATGTTACGATACACTTTGCTAAAAATAGATATCGGTAAAGAGGGGACGGACATGACAGCAATTCACTCAAAAAACGGGCCGACAGAAAAATTAAGTTTATTCTTATTAACATGGCCTATTTTTCTAGAAGTTTTTCTTTTTATGTTGATGGGGATCGCTGATACTTTCATGTTAAGTGCATTATCAGACGATGCTGTATCTGGGGTTGGTGCAGCGAATCAATATCTTCATATCGCTATTTTGGTACTAGAAGTAATCGGGAATGGCGCTGCGATCGTCGTATCTCAATACCTCGGTTCCAAACGTTTTATGGAAGCATCTAAAATATCAGCATTAGCCGTCACATTAAATTTAGTGGTCGGACTCGTTATAAGTGCTGGTTTTCTTTTATTTTCAAAACATATGATGATGGCAATGAATTTACAAGGCGATGTACTAACGTATGCACAAAGCTATTTATCCATCGTCGGAGGAGCCATTTTCCTTCAAGCTATTATTAACTCGTTAGCCGCAATTATCCGCGTTCACGGCTTTACAAAGCAAGCAATGTTTGTTTCGCTTGGAATGAATATTATTCATATCGCCGGAAACTACGTACTTATTTTCGGGAAGTTCGGTTTCCCTGAACTTGGTGTACAAGGGGCCGCGATTTCTTCTGCTGTCAGTCGACTACTGGCACTGATTGTGTTCTTCTGGTTACTATACCGCGTTATGGAATACCGTGTAAAATTACAATATTACTTCACCTTATCAAAAGAATACGTGGGGAAAATTTTAAAAATTGGCATTCCATCTGCTTTTGAACAAGTCATGTATCAAGCTTGCCAAATTGTCTTCCTGTACTACGCAACTTACTTAGGAACAGAATCGTTAGCTGCTAGACAATATGCTACTAACATTTCCATGTTTACTTATTTATTCGCAATTGCAATCGGTATGGGAACAGCTATTATTGTGGGACGCCTAGTTGGCGGAAATGAAAAAGATGAAGCATACACACGTGTATGGAAAAGTGTACAATGGGCAATTGGTGTGACTTTATTTATGGTCGCTCTCGTTATTACATTCCGCACACAATTAATGGGGGTATTTACTGATAATCCTCATATTATCGCTCTAGGGGCAAGCGTTCTTTTACTAAGTGTACTACTCGAAACAGGACGTACGATGAACATCGTCATCATTAATTCCCTTCGTGCAGCCGGTGATGCAAAATATCCAGTTTTAATTGGTGCGTTCTCTATGGTGTTAATGAGTTTGCCACTCGGTTACTTTTTCGCCTTCCATTTAGATATGGGACTCGTTGGTATTTGGCTAGCGATTGCTATCGATGAATGGACGCGGGCAATTATTATGTTCTTCCGCTGGAGAAGTAGAGCATGGGAAAGTTACGCACTTGTTAAGCCGAATGATGAGCAAGCAGAGAATGTTTCTGTTCAGGCGCAGTAACACTTCTTTGATTAAGGTGCATTTATTGATAAATGCACCTTATATCGATGATTCTTTAAATATATCGACTTATCGACAAATATAGTAAAAAAGGTCATTCTTCCGTAACGGAAGAATGACCTTTTTTTTATTGATAAATCTCTTTATATTTCTTATACTCTGCTTCAGAACATAATACGAAATGTCCTGGGCGAATTTCACGCATTGTTGGTGCTTCATTACCATAATCATGCTGCGATGGATCGTATACGATACGTTTACGATTGCGCTCATAATCTGGATCTGGAAGCGGAATCGCTGATAATAGTGATTTTGTATATGGATGAATTGGATTCGCATATAACTCATCACTTGTTGTTAGCTCAACGATTTGACCACGATACATTACGCCGATGCGGTCACTAATGTATTTTACCATTGATAAATCATGGGCAATGAATAAGTATGTTAAACCTTTTTCTTTTTGTAACTGTTTCAGTAAGTTTACAACTTGCGCCTGGATCGATACGTCAAGTGCTGAGATTGGCTCATCGGCAATGATAAATTCAGGTTCTACAGCAAGCGCACGAGCGATACCGATACGTTGACGTTGTCCACCCGAGAATTCGTGCGGGAAACGGTTTGCGTGTTCTTTATTTAAACCAACTGTGTTTAACAGTTCATGAACACGGTCCATACGTTCTTTTTTACTTTTTGCTAATCCGTGAATATCAATACCTTCTGCAATAATATCCCCTACTGTCATACGAGGGTTTAATGATGCATATGGATCTTGGAAAATCATTTGCATTTTACGGTTGAACTTCTTCAGTTCTGCGCGTGATTTCTTACCATGTACGTTTTCACCATCGAACAACACTTCACCAGCAGTTGCATCATATAAACGAATAATCGTTCTTCCAGTTGTTGATTTACCACAACCAGATTCTCCTACAAGCCCGAATGTTTCTCCGCGGAAAATATCAAATGAAATATCATTAACCGCTTTGACAACACCACCACTCACGTCGAAGTGTTGTTTTACATTTTTTACTTCAATTAATTTCTCACGTTGTTTAGTCATGTTGTTCACCTGCTTTCATTTGAAGAATACGTTTTTCAACAACTGCCGGCGGTTTTACTTCTGGTGCTTGCTCGTGAAGTAACCAAGTTGCCGCATAGTGTGTATCACTTACTTTAAATAAAGGTGGTTCCATTTCAAAATCAATTTTCAGCGCCTGTGGGTTACGTGGTGCAAAAGCATCACCCTTTGGCGGTTTTAATAAGTCAGGAGGCGTTCCTGGAATCGCATATAGCTCTTCCTCTGATCCATCTAAGCTTGGCATAGATGCGATTAAGCCCCATGTGTACGGATGTTTTGGGTTGTAGAAAATTTCATCTACAGTTCCAATTTCAACAACTTTACCAGCATACATAACCGCAACTCGGTCAGCAACGTTTGCTACTACACCTAAGTCATGCGTAATGAAAATGATTGCTGCTTCTGTCTTTTGCTGAATGTCTTTCATAAGCTCTAAAATTTGCGCCTGAATCGTAACGTCTAGCGCTGTTGTCGGCTCATCGGCAATTAATAATTTCGGGTTACAAGCTAACGCCATCGCAATAACTACACGCTGTCTCATACCACCTGAGAATTGGTGAGGATATTGTTTTAAACGTGCTTCTGGATTTGGAATACCTACAAGGTCGATTAATTCTAACGCAACTTTACGTGCGTCTCCTCTACTCATCCCTTGGTGTTTAATAAGACCTTCCATAATTTGATTCCCAATTGTCATCGTTGGATTTAATGATGTCATTGGATCTTGGAAAATCATTGCGATATCTTTACCACGAACTTGCTGCATTTCTTTTTCCGTTAATTTCGTTAAATCACGACCGTCAAATACAATCTCTCCATTTTTAATACGGCCTGGAGGATTTGGGATTAACCCCATTAGCGCTTTAGAAGTAACTGATTTCCCAGAACCAGACTCTCCTACAATCGCTAATGTTTCCCCTTTTTTCAAATCAAAAGTAACTCCGCGCACTGCTTGTACTTCACCTGCATGTGTATCAAAGGAGACTTGTAAATCTTTTACCTCTAACAATGTTTTCATTTTTACTTCTCCCTCCTCGTTTACTTACGCATTTTTGGATCTAACGCATCGCGTAATCCATCTGCCATTAAGTTGAATGCTAGAATTAACATACTGATGACAACCGCAGGGATGAACATCATGTGTGGATACGTTTGAATAGATTTATAACCATCATTTACAAGAGAACCAAGTGACGCGAATGGTGGCTGAATTCCTAAACCAATGAAACTTAAGAACGCTTCACCAAACACCGCTGATGGAATTGTGAACATTGTCATTACGATAATAGGTCCCATTACGTTTGGAATTAAATGTTTCACAATTAATTGTGTATTTGTTGCACCTAATGTACGAGATGCTAATACATATTCTTGGTTTTTTAACTTTAGGATTTGTCCACGAACAATCCGCGACATCCCTATCCAACCTGTAATCGCCATCGCGAGTGTGATTGACCAAATACCAGATCCCATAATGATTACCATTAAAATAACGATGATTAAGTATGGAATACCGTTAATAATCTCCATAATACGTTGCATAATATTATCTACTCTACCGCCGTAGAATGCTGAAATACCTCCGTATGCAACCCCAATTACTAAGTCAATTGCTGCTGCTAAAAGAGCGATATATAATGATACGCGTGTACCTTCCCATGTTCTTGTCCATAAGTCACGGCCAAGATCATCTGTACCAAACCAGAAGTACTCTTTAATATCACGTTTTTCATATTGGTCAACACCATATTGATCTGTACCGTCAAATGGTAACCAATGAACATTTTCAATAACTGGAATTTTTGGTGGTAATTTCGCACGACCTAAATCTTGCTCTTTATACGAGTGTTTACTTACCATCGGTCCAAAAATCGCTAATAGCGCAATGATTACTAATAATACAAGGCCAAGCATCGCACCTTTATGTTGGAACAAACGTCTTCTTACATCTTGCCAAAACGTTAAGCTTGGACGGGCAATGACTTCATTATCAACATTATTTTGATTGGCTTGTTGAAATAAATCTGGAGATAATTTTTGTACATCTTTCATCATTTTTTCCCTCCCGCTAAACGAATACGAGGATCAATAATTCCGTATAAAATATCGACAATGAAAATAACTAAAATGAAGATTGCACTATAGAAAATCGTAGTTCCCATAATAACTGTATAGTCATTTAAAGTAATCGATTTAACGAATTGTTCCCCAAGTCCTGGTACAGCATAAATTTGCTCGATAACAAGTGTTCCTGTAATTAATGCCGCAACCATTGGTCCTAAAATTGTTACAACTGGAATTAACGCGTTACGAAGTGCGTGTTTTACAATGATAACGCCTTGACTAATTCCTTTTGCTTTCGCTGTTAAAATATAGTCTGACTGCATAACTTCAATTAATTCTGCACGAGAGAAACGTGCGATTGTTGCGATAACCCCCATCGATAATGCAATTGTAGGCATTACAGTAAACTCTGGTCCTTTCCAGAATGCTACCGGGAACCAACCAAGTTTTACCCCTACGAAATATTGTAGTAATGCGGCGAATACGAATGATGGTACCGACATTCCGAGTACCGAAATAACTGTTGCACTATAATCCACCCACGTATTATTACGAAGTGCGGCAACAATACCTAAAATTAAACCGATAAATGTCCCTAATATAATCGCTTGTAAACCTAATTGGGCTGATGGTCCAATACGATCCACAATCATGTCTGTTACTGGGCGGTTATCATATTGGAATGATACCCCTAAATCACCTTTTGCTAAGTTACCTAAGTAACGTGCGTATTGAACTGGTACCGGATCATTTAATCCGTATTTTTCAAGAATGATTTCTTTTTGTGCCGGTGATAGCTTCTCCTGGTTTTTAAGCGGAGAACCCGGAAGTAATTTCATCAAAAAGAAAGTCAGTGTAGTAATTAAAAATAATGTCAAAGCCATGTACACGAAACGTTTTAATACATAACGTCCCATAGTCAAGCACCTCCCCGTTTTTCTCAAAAGCAATAAGATAGTTTAAAATATTCTTACTTTTATTTTTTTAAAATAAGAGCATATGCCCATCATAGGCATATACCCTTGTAAACGATGGAAAAAAAGATTATTTTTGTTCAACAGATGCCCATTTGTAAGTTAATTTACCACCATAGTTAATTGGGATAATATTTTTTACGGCACCTTTTACTACATACGCTGAACCTTTTTGGAAGATTGGAGTGATAACTGCATCCTCTTTAATTAACATCTTCTCTACTTCTAGAAGGTTGTTCCAGCGAGCTTGTAAATCTTTTGTATCTGTTTTAGCTTTTAGGATTAACTCATCATACTTCTGATTAGAATACCCTGTTTTATTTTGAGAACCATTCGTAACAAACATATCTAAATATGAGATTGGATCTGGGAAATCTGGTCCCCAAATACCAAACGCAATATCATATTGCTGAGAATCTTCTAATTTATTTTTTTGTGCGAATGGTTGCTGTTTAATTTTAATTGATAAACCTGGTAAGTTCTTTTCTATCTCACCTTTTAAGAATTCACCAACTTTTTTAGCATCTTCATTATCAAAGTTTAAGAATTCTAGTTCGATTTTATCAGTTCCAAGCTCTTTCTTCGCTGTTTCCCAAAGCTTTTTCGCTTCTTTTGGATTTGTTTCAACTAGCTTTCCATTTTCAGCTCGGAAATCTTTTTTATTCGGACCTTCAGCGAAATCTTTTCCAACAAATCCGTAAGCTCCAATTGCACCGTTATTTAAAATAACTTTCGCAATGTTATCACGGTCAAAGGACATTGAAATTGCTTTTCTTAAGTTTTTATTACTTAAGTACTGATTACTTTGATTAAATCTTAAGTAAGCAACCCCTGCTTCTTTTCTTGTTTGGAACTCTGGGCTTTGTCTAAACTTATCAACAAATTCAGACGTTAAAGCCGCACGATCAATCGCGTTTGTCTCATATAAATTTACATCAGTTGCTGTATTTTTTACAATATTAAAGTTGATTTCTTCGATTTTAACCGTTTTATTATCCCAATATGAAGGATTCTTCTTGAATTGGAAACTTTGTTCATGTTTCCAATCACTCATAACGAATGGACCGTTATATAATGTTGTATTTGCCTCTAAACCAAACTTATCACCTTGTGCTTTTACAAAGTTTTCATTTAGCGGGTAAAATACTGGATAAACTGTTAAATCGATAAAGTAAGGAACGGGATTGTCTAATTCCACTTCTAATGTATAATCATCAATCGCTTTTACACCTAATTGGTCAGCAGGTAATTCTTTTTTATGAATTTTCTCTGCATTTTTAATATCGAACATAATGTACGAATACGTTGCTTTTGTATCTGGATTTACGGCTCTTTTCCATGAATACACAAAGTCTTTAGCTGTTACAGGTTCCCCATTTGACCATTTCGCATCTTTTCTTAATTTAAATATGTATTTCTTCCCATCATCTAGCTTTTCGACATCTTCTGCAACGCCAGGCATTCTCTTTTGATCTTTGCCAATACGATATAAACCTTCCATCGTATTATTTAATGCTGTAGAAGATGAAGAGTCAGATGCTAATGATGCATCCATTGACGGAATTTCAGATAACTCTGTTAAATTAAGAATCTGTTTTCCGTTACTACTACTCGTAGCGTTCTCTTTCCCTTTTGCTTTTGCGTCATCTTTTTGGTAGCTACACGCGCCAAGCAACATACTTGCAGTTAAAGTTGATGCAAGTAATAACGGTATCTTTTTCTTCATGTTGTGTTGCCTCCCCTAATTGCACTTCCTGTACCCTCACTTGTTAAAAAGTAGAATTGAAAGAATAATCTCCAAGTTTCTACAATTTTCATTATACATATAATACGACGATTGTGAATATAGTTTTTTGTTTTTTTGTTAAAATTTTTAATAAAATGTTTATATTTTTAATTTTTCGTAAAGGGATACGTTAACATTGCTACCATCATCTTAAAATCAGACCTTTAATTGCGTATAATTTTCAAAAAATTATTTCTAGTACTTATTATAGCTTTTATAGTATAATAATTCTAGTAATATTTTGACGGAGGGGAATATTTTGAATAAAGTTTTTTTTCATACTTGTATACTAATTTTTATAGCGATGATTGCTTCTAGTATTGGTGCATTCCTCATTTCATCTCAATTTTTGTTGAACTTTGTCAACATTTCGTTTTATATCGCGCTATTTTTTATTCTGATAGGTGGTTTTTTATTCATATTTCAAAATGGATTTTTCAATGTAACTCTTTACGCTTTCCAGAGAGTATTTGGTACGAACAAAAAAATAGACTCGTTAATTGAAGAATCCGAGGAACCGGTGAATAAGAAAGAACGTATTTATAAAACATATTCATTCAAATGGACATATCCTATTTGTATTACAGGTATCATACTCGGAGCGTTCTCGACTCTCATTAGCTTTACTATTTTGATGTAGTTTGCAAACACTATCCCATATGATATAATTATCAGCAAAACATTTTGTTATAAAACTTTAGTTCTTTCATATTAAAAGAGCTCAGTTAACAATAAATAAATTTATATGTATGCGATGATAAAGAAGAGTACATATTGAAACAATTTCAGAGAGCTTGTGGCTGGTGTGAACAAGTAATTGTACAATGTGGAATGGGCTTTTGAGCACCAAACCGAACCGAAAGTAGTAGGCCTTGGCGTTATATCCAGACGTTACTATGGATTAGAGAGATTTCACAGTAGTGAAATAATTAGGGTGGTACCGCGGTCCATTCGTCCCTATAGTTTTTTGGGATGAATGGGCTTTTTTGTTTGCCTTCTCTTCCCTATCACGCATTCAAATTTAGGAGGAAATAATTATGTCAGTTATCTTTTCTGGTATTCAGCCAAGCGGAACGATTACACTTGGAAACTATTTAGGGGCTATGAAGCAATTTACAGAGCTTCAAAACGAACACGATTGCTATTTCTGTATTGTAAACCAACATGCCATTACAGTACCTCAAGATCCTATACAACTTCGCAAAAACATTCGTAGTCTTGCTGCACTTTATGTAGCATGCGGCATCGATCCTGAAAAAGCTACTTTATTTGTACAATCAGAAGTACCTGCACACGCTCAACTAGGATGGATCATGCAATCTGTTGCTTACGTTGGAGAATTAGAGCGTATGACACAATATAAAGATAAAGCTTCAGGTAGAGATTCAGTTCCAGCTGGATTACTTACGTATCCACCATTAATGGCTGCTGATATTTTACTTTATAACACAGAAATCGTACCTGTTGGTGATGACCAAAAACAACATATGGAATTAACACGTGATCTAGCAGAGCGTTTCAACAAACGCTTCCGTGAAGTGTTCATAGTTCCTGAAATTCGTATTCCAAAAGTAGGAGCTCGCGTTATGTCATTAACAGAACCTACGAAAAAAATGAGTAAATCTGATCCGAATCCAAAATCAATGATCAGTATGCTTGATGAACCAAAAACAATTGAAAAGAAAATTAAAAGTGCTGTAACAGATTCAGAAGGTATCGTGAAATTCGATAAAGAAAATAAACCTGGAATCTCTAACCTATTAACAATTTACTCTTCATTCTCAGGAAAAACAGTTGAAGAAATAGAAGCAATGTACGAAGGAAAAGGATACGGCGACTTCAAAGGTGACTTAGCACAAGTAGTCGTAGAAGCAATTCGCCCAATCCAAGACAAATATAACGAACTAATCAGCTCCCCAGAACTAGACGAAATTCTAGACAAAGGTGCCGAAAAAGCAAACCGCGTTGCATTCAAACAACTACGCAAAGTAGAAAACGCAATGGGACTAAGCAGAAAGCGTAGATAATATATAAAGCGGAGGCGGCTCGTTTAGAATGTGAGGGGGATGGAGCTCCTGACGTAGAGGCGCTTTTTGCCTCGCAGGAAGGCGCGAAGCCACCGAACATTCTTGCCGCTGAAGCTGGATTTCATCAAATTAAAAAACCGCCAATTGGCGGTTTTTTAATTTACCTTTTGCTCATTTTCCATTTCCCATAACTTTTCAAAAAACGGCTGTCCTTTTACAAGGCGCTCGCATAATTGTTCGTGCTTCTCAGACCAGCCTGATTTCGCTTCATCATATAGTCTTGCCCAAATATCTTCAAATTCCATATCTTGGACCGTTCCATATGCTGACGGATCCCATTCTGTGTACCAATAGCGAATTTCCGCTGTGTTTTTCGTTGTATGTAATTGATCTAACGCCATAAATAATAATTGTTTTAGCTGTCTCTCTTTACGAGTTAAGCCATTCATAATGAAAGGCGATGGTGATAAAATATGATGTTCCTTTTCTGTTTCCTCTACTTGGAACTCATACTTTTCTGCTTGTACGTTTTCCACCATCTCATATACCATCTGCTCTTGGCGAGGTATAAGTCTACTTTTTCTAATTGGTACATTGTAACCAATTGTATCAATCGCAATAATTCCTTTTCCATCTGTAACAACAAAGCAATACTCTTGCTGCAAACGTTCATGATTTTTACGAATATAAGCCTTATGATGTACGTCTTCCAACAACTTTTGCGGAAGCTCTAACAATTCGTTCTCGATGTAATGATATAATGTGGCATCTACTTTTAATAATGGCACTTGATCTAATAGTTCAATCGTATCATCTTTCCGCCATTCGTAAAAATGACAAACGTTATACCCATTTTCTTCACCTTCAAACCAATTTACCCATACATCATGTAGATATAACATTCTCTATCCCTCACTTCACTACTGTTTGTACCAATCATTATGTTCATTTTCGCTTAACTTTATTCCACTTAAGGAAATATATTCTAATTATTATTTTTCCTTCTATAATATCTAAAAAAACAGGAGATAGACCTCCTGTTTTTCATGGAATACGAAATGTATTTGCTTTACTCAATATTTCTTTCGCATCTATAGGTAATAAAGACAGTGTATCTTCCCCTTCAAACGCTACACAATCTTTTACAATGTGAAATCCAAGCGCATAACCAAGCATTTTCGGATAAGAATGAAGTCCGTTTAATAATACGTCATGCTCCCTCGTTCCTCGTTTTATACTTATTCTTTCTTGAACAACGTTTTGCCAATAATAAATCGCCTCTTCTTTTGAAAGATATTTCGTCCACGGTGCATTATTTTTTTCTGTATATCTTTCCGTTACTGCTTGCTCAGCTAACCCTTCCATAATCATCGTATCAAGTAACGTATACTCTGTTTCTTTCGTCTCAATTTGATGTAACCTGCATATGTGGTGATATTCATGTGCCAATAACACTTTTAATTCTTCCACCGAATTCCGTCCACATACGAATAAGAAAATAACGTGACGCATAGATAATCCAGCTTTTCCGTTATACTCTTCTTGTACAGTTCGATTATACGAATCTGATAATAAAATAAAGATAGGGACATCCGGACCTTTTAACCAATTTTTCAATTTATCATACTCCATACGTAACTCTTTCCAAATTTCTTTTTTCTCTAATTCTTTAATTTCACGTTCTCCTCGCATTACTGGGCGATACATACCTTTAGAAATTAAAAAGCGATACAACCTTTCTTTTGGCAGTGGAATATACTTCGTAAATTTCTCACAAAGCTTTTCTGGCCGTCCATAATATAGATGTAACCACTCGGCTGTTTCAACAACCCCCATCTTTATCCCCCCTTTTTCTTATGTATATGCAAAAGAAGAAAAAGGCGTAAAAATAAATAAGGTGTTTTTTCGTAGTTTATTACGAAAAAACACCTTATTTCATCTATTATTTATACGATTTAAATACTAATACTGCGTTATGACCGCCGAACCCTAGTGAGTTACTTAATACAGCTTTTACTTCTTGCTGTCTCGCTTTATTCGGTACGTAATCTAAGTCACATTCTGGATCTGGTGTTTCATAGTTAATTGTTGGAGGAATTACTCCGTCCGTAATTGATTTAATAGAGAAGATCGCTTCAACAGCACCAGCTGCACCTAGTAAGTGACCTGTCATAGATTTCGTTGAGCTAATGGCTACTTTATATGCATGCTCACCGAAAGTTTCTTTAATTGCCATCGTTTCGTATTTTTCATTTGCATCGGTACTTGTACCATGTGCATTAATGTAATCGATATCTTCTGGCTCTAGACCTGCATCCGCTAAAGCTTGACGCATTGCACGCACTCCGCCTTCACCGCCAGGAGCAGGCATTGTAATATGGAATGCATCTCCAGTTGCGCCATAACCAGCGATTTCCGCATAAATGTGAGCACCACGTGCTAATGCATGCTCTAATTCTTCAAGAATTAGAATCCCTGAACCTTCACCCATTACGAAACCGCTACGATTTTTATCAAATGGGCGGCAAGCAGTTGCTGGATCTTCATTAAATGTTAATGCTTTCGCTGAACTAAATCCTGCGAATGCCATACTTGTTAACGGTGCTTCTGCTCCACCTGTAATCATTGCATCCGCATCACCGCGCTGAATTGCTTTAAATGCATCACCAATTGAGTTTGCACCAGATGCACAAGCCGTTACAGAACAAGTGTTAATTCCTTTCGCTCCAGTCGCAATAGATACTTGACCTGCTGCCATGTCTGGAATCATCATCGGTACGAAGAATGGACTCACGCGGCGTGGACCCTTCTCAGTAAAAATCTTAAATTGTTCTTCGTATGTTTCCATACCACCAATACCAGAACCAATCCATACACCAATTCGAGGTCCGTTTTCTTCTGTAATTTCAAGCTTTGCATCCGCAACTGCCATTTTCGCTGCTGCTACTGCATATTGTGTAAAGCGATCCATACGGCGCGCTTCTTTTTTATCAATATATTTCTCGACTTCAAAGTCGTTAATTTCTGCTGCTACTTTTGCTGGAAATAGTTCCGGATCAATTCTTGTAAGTCGCCCGATTCCAGATACACCCTTTTTTATGTTTTCCCAAGCTGTTTCAACATCTGTTCCGATCGGTGTAACAGCTCCTAGTCCTGTAATTACGACCCTCTTTTTTTCCATACAAAATACACTCCTTTTTTCTCTCAATCCTTATTTACCCCAACGAAGAGCTACTGCTCCCCATGTTAATCCACCGCCGAAACCAACAAGTATAATTAAATCACCGTCTTGAATACGTCCATTTTGCAATTCCTCTACCATTGCAATTGGAATGGAAGAAGCTGATGTATTACCGAACTTTTCAATTGTCATACTCATTTTTTCTTGTGGTAAATTTAATCTCTCTCTCGCAGATTCCATAATACGAATATTCGCTTGATGTGGTACTAAGAAATCCACATCCTCTTTCGTAAGACCAGCTTTATCTAACACACGCAGACAAGAATCTCCAAGTTGACGAACAGCAAATTTAAAGACTTCTCTGCCATTCATCATAACATACTCGTCTTGATAAAGATGCTTGCCGCCACTTCCGTCTGCTCCTAATTCGAAAGATAAAACGCCTCTTCCTTCTGAAACAGCTCCCATTACGATAGCACCAGCTCCGTCTCCAAATAGTACTGCTGTGTTTCGATCATTCCAGTCTACAATTTTAGATAGTTTATCACTACCAACTACTAATACATTTTTATAAGTTCCAGTTTGAATAAATTGCTGTGCTGTAATCATTCCGTACATAAAACCAGCACACGCTGCACTTAAATCCATTGCCGCTGCGTGTTTCGCTCCAATTGCCTCTTGAATCACACAAGCTACTGCTGGAAAAGCACGATCTGGCGTTACTGTTGCCACTAAAATAAGATCGATATCCTCTCCGCTAATCCCTGCATCTTCAAGTGCTTTTTTAGAAGCCTCTACGGCCATATATGAAGTATCTATTGTCTCATCGGCAATGCGTCTTTCTGCAATTCCCGTTCTCGTACGAATCCATTCATCGGATGTATCCATTACTTTCTCTAAATCGTGATTTGTGACTACTTTTTCTGGCACATATCTTCCGATCCCTAAAATGCCCACGTTCACATCGCAGCCCTCCGTTTTATATCAATTATTATGACTTGGTACTAATTTTAAAACATAAATTTACTTTTGTCTAGAATATATTTCAGCTAAAATAGAAAGCTAGCGTTTTATTCTCTTTATTTTTCAGTAAAAACAACGAAAACATACCTTCCCCTATTCTTCCCCTTACTTCGCTCGAAATATAAAAAGACCCGAACCGCTTCTACTCACGGTTCGAGCCCCTCTCCCCTCAAAAAGAAGGGTTTTATTCTTTGTCTGCTTTCCCAAGCTCATATGCTTCATTCATAACTTTCATTAATAACTCTAACACTGGTTGTGCCTTCTCCATATCAAGCTCAATTCCATTCGAATCTAAAATTGCCTTTGCTTCTGGTAAATGCTTCATTGCGATTTGTAAAAATTGCATGCTTTTTTCGTTCATATTATACTCTTCCTCTCCATTAAAACTTTCAATTCATAATCCATACAATAGTGTAACACGTGCACTATCCTTCGTATAACTCTTTATATTTTTTCATATGTGCCAATTGTTTATTTAAACCGTATTCTAACGGGGTATTTCTTTTTATCGGAATATCCTCGGCCGCTTCATCTCTTTCTTCCTTATTATTTTTATTCACTTTATCATCTGCACGTAAAAGATTCATCCCTTTTTCCCATAACGACCGTTTACCACTAAGTAAATTGTATATACCGAGATGCTCTCCGTTCGTTCCATTTCCCCATAAGTATTCGCATACATCTTCAATGTAAAGTAAATCGCTTCCTTTTTCCTCACTCGTACAACGGCACTCTTTCTCATCCAGTTCTGATAAAATGAGCTGATGATACATCATAAAGGATGGTTGCCACGGACCATATAATGTAGGAACTCGAAATACACTATATTGTAATTCCCCTTTTTTTAACCCTTCTTCTACTTTAGAAAATAGGCGTTTATTTTCGGATTCCCCTGTGCATCCTACCTCAATAGAAGAAATTAGATTTAGCTTTACTTTATTTTCTTCACACATTTTTATAATCCGCTTTAAATATTGTAATATGACTCTTTCATTCCGAAAGCCATTTTGCTGGTTTGGTTCACACAAACAAAAGTAAACTGCATCGAAATTCTCTTCCTCTACTGATCTCCATCCATCTTCATCTCTTATTGGATAGTACGTAAATAAAGCGTTTCGCCCAATTAACAATAACTTCTCTTCATTAATTTTTGTCATACTATCGTATTCATCAAAATCAAGACCATACACTTCTACTTCTTCTGCAATCATTTTATTCACAAGGTGATAACCTACAAACGTAAGTGCACCTATAATCAGCACGCGTTCCATACCACCAACCCTTTCCCCTTGAAACAAATAGCTCCTCATTTATGTATATGGGAGCCTCACAATTCTTCTTCATATTTTTTAAAGAAATCCGTTGTTTGTCTAACCATTTTATATTTCACATCTTGGAGATGGAATAAGACAGAAGTATCACATTGATTGAATTGCCTCATTTTCTCGTATTTACGTAACAATTGTTTTCTTCCTCTTTTTTCTTGTGTTGATACGAAAATTTTAACAGGTACACAAGACGGAAGAAGCGTAAATGATTTCTTATTTATTTTTGATTCTAATTCTTCTTCTTTGGAATCGTACGCCAAACTTAATTCCTTCACTAATCTTTTGTAAAAAAACTTATGCTCTTTTTCGAACTCCACATATTCTGGCAAATCTAAACACGGATTTAACATAATGACAGAACGTATACTTTCAGGGTATTTGTTCATCATTTCAAGCGCTACAAGCGCACCCATACCATCTGCCATAATGTGCATTTTCGTATTTAATGTCTCTTTTCTCAAAACAACATCATATAAACGTTTCGCTAGACGAACAGATTGGTCATTCCCCCAGTGTCTTCCATATAAATTAGAAGAAAAGACCGTGTAGCCTTCCTCAATAAGGCCATGTAAAAAATAAGATCTTCCCGCATGCTGTGTCCATAAACTTGTACCATTCTCAATAAAGTAGTTGTAATCACCGAGGAGCATAACTGAAAACCCATTTGGCTTCTCCGGTAAATAAATGACACATGGTTCTTTTTCTAAGTAAAAAAAACGTTCCGTAATACTCATTTTTCCCCCGCCTTATTTTCTAAACGTATAAAACCACTCTTTTATAATGTATGAACGGAATGCAAATTTGCGTTGAAAAATCTACAAATATTTTTCTATATTCTTTTTTCAATTGTGTTACAATAAGGACAGATTGAACGAATAGAGGTGTAAAATATGCGTTTCATTTGGGCATTAATTTGGTCGTTCGCGCTTGTACATATGATGAGCTACGTAATCGGCTCTATGACTGGCGGTACATACGATTTTAACCAAGCGTCTATTTTCTCAGTTGTTCTTGCGGTATTAGTATTAGCGATTTCAGCTGCAATTCCAAACGAGCCAGTAGAACAACACTAAAAAGAGTCCGGATTTTATCCGAACTCTTTTTTATTTTCATTTCACATGAACAACTAATTCGTTATTTTCTACATCAACAACTACGTGACTATTATCCGTAATTGTGCCTGCAATTAATTCTCTCGCTAATTTCGTCTCAACTTGACGCTGCACATATCGTTTTAACGGACGAGCTCCGTACATCGGATCAAATCCAGCTTCTACAACAAATTCTTTCGCTGCGTCTGTTAATTCTACCGTAATATGACGGTCAGCTAAACGACCTTGTAATTCTTTTACAATTTTATCAACAATACCTTTAATTTCATTCGTTGTAAGAGGCTTGAATAAAATAATTTCATCGACACGATTTAAAAACTCTGGTCGGAAATGTCCTCTTAATTGTCCCATGACAAGTTCTCTTGATTCCTCTTTAATGGAACCATCTGCTTCTAATCCATCTAATAAATGAGCAGATCCAATATTTGAAGTCATAATAATAACCGTGTTTTTAAAGTCTACTGTACGTCCTTGCGAATCTGTAATGCGTCCATCATCTAACATTTGTAATAAAATGTTGAATACTTCTGGATGCGCTTTTTCGATTTCGTCTAACAAAATAACGGAATACGGTTTACGTCTTACTGCTTCCGTTAATTGACCGCCCTCTTCATATCCAACATATCCAGGAGGTGCACCAATTAAGCGTGACACAGCATGTTTCTCCATGTACTCAGACATGTCGATACGAATCATTTGCTCTTCACTATCGAATAAAGACTGTGCTAACGTTTTTGCAAGCTCTGTTTTACCAACACCAGTTGGTCCTAGGAAAATGAAAGAACCAATCGGACGATTCGGGTCTTTAATACCAGCCCGCGCACGAAGAACTGCATCTGATACTAAGCTTACCGCTTCCTCTTGTCCGATGACACGCTCTGATAAAATTTGCTCTAATCGTAATAATTTCTCACGTTCACCTTCAACGAGTTTTGCGACAGGAATGCCAGTCCAGCGTGAAACAATATCAGCAATCTCTTCTTCACTTACTTCCTCACGTAATAAACGGTTTTCTTGTTTATTATTCGCGCCCATTTCTTCTGCTTCTTTTAACTCTTTTTCAATTGCAGGAATTTTTCCGTGACGAAGTTCAGCTGCTTTATTTAAATCGTAATTACCTTCTGCTTCTCCTAATTCACGGCGCAGACGCTCTAAATGTTCACGTAAGTCACGAACTTTGTGAATATCTTCTTTTTCTTTCTCCCATTTCGCTCTCATGCTACTTGCAACTTCTTTTAAATCCGATAATTCACGTTGCAATGTTTTTAGACGTTCTTGGCTACCAAAGTCCTTCTCTTTTCCAAGAGCGGCTTCTTCAATTTCCAGCTGCATAATACGGCGCGTTACTTCATCTAATTCTGTTGGCATAGAATCAATTTCTGTACGAATTGTTGCGCACGCTTCGTCAACAAGGTCAATTGCTTTATCCGGTAAGAAGCGATCTGAAATATATCGATCTGATAAAACAGATGCTGCTACAATCGCGCGGTCATGAATATTTACACCGTGATAAATTTCAAAACGCTCTTTTAAACCACGTAAAATGGAGATTGTATCTTCAACAGTCGGTTCCTCTGCTAATACTTGTTGGAAACGTCTTTCTAACGCTGGGTCTTTCTCAATATATTTACGATATTCATCTAATGTCGTTGCCCCGATACAATGCAGTTCACCACGAGCAAGCATCGGTTTTAACATATTCCCTGCGTCCATCGCACCTTCTGTTTTACCAGCACCGACGATTGTATGAAGTTCATCAATGAATAATAAAATACGGCCTTCACTCTTTTTAATTTCATTTAATACAGCTTGCAGGCGCTCTTCAAATTCACCACGGAATTTTGCTCCGGCTACAAGTGCACTCATATCTAATGCAAAGATTGTTCTATCTTTTAACCCTTCTGGTACATCTTTTTTCACGATACGCTGTGCTAATCCTTCAACAATTGCTGTTTTACCAACACCTGGCTCACCAATTAAAACAGGGTTGTTTTTCGTTTTACGTGAAAGAATGCGAATAACGCGGCGAATTTCACTATCTCGTCCGATAACAGGATCAATTTTCCCTGCTCTCACTTCCGCCACTAAATCACGGCCATATTTTTCTAACGCTTCATAAGTTGCTTCTGGATTTTGACTAGTCACTCTTTGATTCCCCCGAACTGTCATTAAAGACTGTAATAAGTTATCTTTCGTAATATGCAATCTTGTAAATAAATGATTGATATCGCCTTTTTCTTCAGAAAAAGCAAGCAATACATGTTCTACTGAAATGTAATCATCCTGCAGTTTTTCTGCTTCTTTCCCTGCTCTTACAAGCAGTTGCTGCAGATTGCTTGTTATATACAATTTCCCAACTTCTGCTCCGCTTCCCGTTACAGAAGGTTTCTTTTTAATTACATTTTCTACATCTTGCTTCAATGCTTCTATATCAACATTCATTTTTTGAAATATACGTACTGCTAATCCATCTTGCTCCTCTAATAATGCAAGTAATAGATGAACAGTATCCACCTCTTGGTGATGATGAGATACCGCTAAAGATTGGGCACTCATAATCGCCTCTTGTGTTTTCGTTGTCATTTGATTTAAGTCCATCTTTACAGCCCTCCAAAAGTTTGACTTTCTTTGACCTTTGATTTGATTATACGCCAACTTACTTTTTTATACAATAAATTTGCCTATGTATTTTCAAACTTATTATTGGAAAAAGAAAAAGGGAGCATTCATTATGCTACTTAAAAAAGTACAGTAAATGAAATTATATTATGTAACAAAAAAAAGCCGCAATAAAGATTGCGGCTTCTGTTACGGTTTTCTTTTATATGTCCACTGACGGTTATGATTCGTGTTATCTGGAAACTTTTCACCGGCAGTTAATTGTACCATTTGCGGATTTTTTACCATACTTCCCGTTTCACCAATTTCTACGTAAACGCCATCATTTGGCGCTTTTTGTCCAGAACGAAACCTGCGATTTTGTCCCATCTTCATTCTCCTTCCATGACGTCTTGCCTCATTAGTATATCCATTTTAAAAGAAAGCTTTTCTGTCATGTTTAGGAAACAAGTACTACAGTTCACCGATTTACAATATATATAATTACACAAGCTTAAGCAGGGATTACTTCCTTACTTGTAGAAAAAAAAGAAACCAACCTACCTGTAGGCTAGCTTCAAAGGAGAGTCAAACATATACGAGAAGATTACATGTTTATTATAAGCCTCCTCATACGGGCAATGTAACCCTTTTCACAATTTGTACATAATGAAAGAAACATTGTTTGAACTTTCTAAAAAAATATTGACTTTTCTTGATTTCCAACGAGAAATAGTAGACACCACCGTACTTTGCGACGTAAGATGGATATATAGTGAACTTTCCATCTATGGTGGTCTCACCCAGTCTAACCTCTTATTTCTGCATATTAAAAACGGAAATACAGATAGATACAAAAAATTATTATAAGAGGTGAAATTATGAGTAAACAACATTTAATCGCATTAGACTTAGACGGCACTTTATTAACAGACAACAAAATAATTTCCACTCGAACGAAACAGACAATTACAAAAGCAAAGGAACAAGGGCATATCGTCGTCATTTCAACAGGACGTCCATTCCGTGCTAGTTTTGATTATTATAAAGAACTTAATCTTAATACACCGATTGTAAACTTTAATGGTGCTTACGTGCATCACCCTCTTGATTCAAATTGGGGCACACATCACTCTCCACTTGAGCTAGCAACAGCCCAAGAAATTGTCCGAGCTTGCTTTGATTTCGGCGTAAAAAATATATACGCTGAAGTGATGGATGATGTGTACGTTCGTGAAATTGATGAAGATAAAAAACACATTTTCGAATTTGGTTCTCCAAAGATTTTCACAGGAGATTTATTAAATATTTTAAACGACCATCCGACTTGTTTATTAATTGACGCACACGATGATCATTCCGTTGCAATTCGTCAACATTTAACTGATATGCACGCTGAAGTGATCGATCATAGAAAATGGGGCGCACCTTGGCCAATTATTGAAATTGTAAAAAGTGGATTAAATAAAGCGGTCGGATTGCAAAAAATTTCTAGTCATTACAACATTCCAAAAGAGCGCATTATCGCTTTCGGTGATGAAGATAATGATTTTGAAATGATTGAATTTGCTGGTCACGGTATCGCAATGGGTAATGCAATACCTGAATTAAAATCACTCGCCAATCATACGACATTAACAAATGAAGAAGATGGCATCGCTCTATATTTAGAAGAGGTTCTTGGATTGTAATCTAAAAATTCCCTGCTTATAGTTTCTCGCCAAACGCTCATACTATAATTAGACGCCGAGTTAACGCGTCAATTGTTTTCAGCTAAATAAAGGGGGTTTTTCGAATGGGTAAAAAGAACAAATCAAAACGTTTTATCCAACAAGGAGCCGATGCTGTTATGAAGCATGATGCAAGATTCCCGTACAGAGGTACATTAGCTGAGGCAGAAAAAGCGAGAAGTAACTCTTCTTTTGGAGGGGTTTAAATGGGGAACTTACTATTCCAACAAGCTAGAGATGCTGTTGCAAATGCCGTATCTTGTTCAAGCGGCGCTGAACAACAAGATCTCGTATATACAGCAAAAAACGCTTTGCAATCCGCTTACGCAAACTCTTCAACTGCTGAGAAAGTTCAGCTACGCGAGATGCAGGAGCAGTTGCAAAACATTACGAATTTGCATTAAAAAAGAGGACCAGCTTTGGTCCTCTTTAATCTTTTCGAAACAATCCGAATACCCCGACCGTTTGCAGTATATTTGTGAACGCACCTGGGTCTACTTGTTTAATAACCCTTTCTAATTCGTACAACTCGTAACGAGTAATAACCATCATTAACATTTCCTTATTTTCATTTGTGTAAGCACCTGTTGCAGGTATAGTTGTAATCCCTCTCACTAATCGTGAGTGAATCGCCTTTCGTACGTCTGCACCATTTTTCGTAACGATTAACGCTGTTATTTTCACATGGCGAGTATGGATGGCATCAATAATTCTCGTTGATACATATAAAGTTACTAACGTATATAACGCTTTCTCCCACCCATACACATAACCCGCAGCGATAATAATAATTGCATTAAAAAAGAAAAAGTATGTACCGACAGGTTTATCTTTTATCTTAGATAAAATCATCGCAATGATATCTAAACCACCTGTAGAAGCACCCCATTTTAACGCAACCCCTACCCCAATCGCTGAAATAATGCCGCCAAAAATTGCATTTAGTATAATATCGTTCGAAACCGCTCGAACTGGGATAATTTCTAAAAACAAGGTCATAAATATAACGCATAGAAAACTAAAAAACGTAAAAGCCTTCCCAACCTTTTTCCACGCTAAAATAACGACAGGAATATTAAATAAACTAAACAACACCCCTGTAGATATATGAATAGATAAAAAATCACCTAATATTTGTGATAGTAATTGAGACAATCCAGCAAAGCCACTCGCGTACACTTTCGCTGGTGTTAAAAACAAATTCATTCCAATCGCATTTAATAAACCTGCGATAATTACAACGATTAATTTCTTAATAAGTTCGGTATAATTCAACTTCAAATCCATCTCTAATCCACCTTTACCCTTCATAAATGCACCGCTATACATAGTCTTTACGAAAAAGGAAATGATAAACGTACAACGTTTAGAAATGGAGTTGATACATATGCCACATACGAGTGATAACGACAAAAAAGCTCGCGATAATAATGCAAAACGCACGCAAAAAAATGAGCAAGAGCAAAAAAATATTCAGCAGGGCAAGCGCGCATATTCCAAGAAGACTGATCACCTTTGATCCCATCGTACATCAACATAATTGTTGATGTACTTTTTTTACATTTCACAGGAAAAAACATTAAAAATTCACTTCATGTTCACTTCTATATTCTACAATAGCGATAACATATTCGGATGAGGTGTTAGCATGAGAGGGAAACATATTTTCATTATTACTGCACTAATAAGTATATTAATGCTTTCTGCTTGCGGACAAAAGAATGGCTCAGCTACAGTCGCTACAGCAACAGACTCAACCATTACGAAGAGCGACTTCGAAAAACAATTGAAAGATCGTTACGGAAAAGACATGCTATACGAAATGATGGCATACGACGTTATTACGAAAAAATATAAAGTATCTGACGATGATGTAGATAACGAGGTCCAAAAAGTAAAAAATCAATTTGGAGACCAATTCAAAGGATTTTTAGAAAACAATCGTTTAAAAGATGAGGCTGATTTCAAAAATCAAATGAAGTTCAAACTCGCTCTGCATGAAGCGGTTAAGAAAAGCGTTACAGAAAAAGACGTGAAAGACCACTATAAACCAGAAATTAAAGCGAGTCACATTTTAGTAAGCGATGAAAATGCAGCGAAAGAAATAAAGAAAAAACTAGACGCTGGTGCTTCATTTGAAGAATTAGCAAAACAAGAATCACAAGATCTACTATCAAAAGAAAAAGGCGGAGACCTCGGATACTTTAATTCAGGTACAATGGCGCCTGAATTTGAAACAGCTGCCTACAAACTAAAAGTTGGCGAAATTAGCAATCCCGTCAAATCAACGAACGGCTATCACATTATTAAATTAACTGATAAAAAGGATTTAAAGCCTTATGATGAAGTGAAAGACTCCATTCGTAAAAACTTAGAAGAAGAACGTATCGCTGACCCTACATTCAGTCAAAAACTATTACAAGACGAATTAAAAAAGGCAAATATTAAAATAAATGATAGTGAATTAAACGATACATTTTCTCTTATATTTGAGCGGGGAAACTAAAAAAGCACGGTCTTATTTAAAAAGATAAGACTGTGCTTTTTTTATTTCATGTTTTATTGCTTGTATTCTAGCCTATGATACATTCTTCTGCATAGCAAACAAATACTTGCTTTTCCGAACGTAAAGATACTATATAATACTCATCTTCAAAATGCCCTACTATATAACCCATTTCCCCCGCCAGTTCAATTGTTTCTTTATTGAAATATACTCTTGTCCGATCAAATTTCATATACTTTATGATACTCTCTAACTCATTTTCGTTTACTTCCTTTTCAGAGAAAAGGAACATGAGGCTTCCCTCCATACATACAGGAGAAATCACATCGAAAATATCAGTTGCAGGATCATACTGGTTTATTAAAATTGCGCTCTTTACGATCGACTTTTTCCAGTTTAACTCTTTTAATTCTTTTTCCCAAATATAATTTTGCACCTTTGTTAATTCTTCTTGAACCCCTTCACAATTCACTAAAAGATATAAATGAAATTTCGACATCATTGTTTCCATAAATTGTTCCATGCTTGTATCAACATCAACTATATATCTATTAATTGTTGATAACAAATTCAAAATTTTATCATTTTCAAAATTATCATGCTCATCTAATACTAGAAAATATTCGTTTTTTTCCGTTGCAGGTTTGTGTATTTCAATATATTTATCCATATTTTCTCCTTATATCCGAATGGATTGTCCGCTGCGATTCCTTTTGCTTCGCTTTTTAATACGTTATCCCATGCATCATATTCATAGCTTGCGACTATTTGTCCATCTTTGTCGGTCATTGCTATTACGTCACCGCGCGGGTTGTAGTGGTAGTATACCGATTGATCTTGTATTTTCATTGCTAGGCGGACGCCGTCTTTATTGTAAACGTATTGACGGAGGACTTTTCCGTTTACGTTCTTTTCAATACGACGGTTTTCGTTGTCGTATTTATATGTTGCGAACGGTTTGCCTTCCCCTTTTTTCGTTACAGCAACAAGTTGGTCTGCTTCGTTCCATGTGTATGTGTATTTCCCATCAGATGTACGGTTACCATTTGCGTCATACGTTAACGATTCGTTTCCGAATTTTAGAAGTTGATTTCCTTCGTTAAATGTTGCGATTACTGATTTTGTTTCTTTTCCATTTTCTGTTACTTTCACGCTCGTACGATTGCCAAATCCATCATACGTGTAGTCTCTAACTGTTCCATTTGGTGTAGATTCTTTTAATAATTGATTAATTGGATCATATACATAATTTGTTTCCGTTATTTTCCCATCAGGACTTTCATGTTTAATCTTCGTACGTTTTCCTGTTTTGTCATACTCATATTTCTCTAATAGTAGCATTTGCTTTGGTGTTGCAATAGCTAAATCCGATAGTTTCCCTGTTTGATCATAATTATACGTTGCACTAGCATCATTCGGTGCGATATACGTACGTACGTGGCCATTCTCATCTGTTTTCATTCTTACAATTAACAATTTAAATAATTTTCTGATGATCTCCAATATAAAAACGACAATATTGTGTCTTTTTTTCTAAAAATGTATATTTTCCGACAATTTACCATTTTATATTCTTTTTTCCTTATAAATACAGTAAAATATTTGTAGATTAAACGTTTTATTACACCTTATTTACTTTTTATCTACTTTATAATAAAAAAAAGAACTATTTTTTCTCTTAAAAATTTAGAGAAAAAATAGTTCTTTTTCATTCACTTTATTTCTTAAAGTAAGTCCAACCTTCTTCTTGGTAAATCTTTTCTTCTTTCATCATTTTACCAAGCGCACGCTTAAACGCAGCTTTACTCATATTGAAACGTTCTTTAATGTCTTCTGGGTGGCTCTTATCCCAAAACGGCATTGCTCCGCCTCTTTCTTCCATATATTCATAAATTACTGCAGCATCATCTTCCATTCCTTCTTCTTTACGAGGAAGAAGTGAAATGTTGATTGTACCGTCATCTTTCACGTCAATAATACGACCTGTTACACGCTCACCGATGCGGACTTGTTCTTTTCTTTCTGTATGGTGTAAGAAAGCACGGAAATGCTCATCAGTTAGTATGAATGAACCAACTTGAAGTGAACGATACACACGTCCATTGACGTTTTTATTACGCATAGATGGCGTCGCATCTACGATAATTTCTTGCATATCACTGTCTCTTGCTGGAAGAGCGATTAAACGATCACGATTCGTTAATTTTAACGTACAATATAATTCGTCGCCTACTTCTGGCCATACTGGCATATAAATCGGGAACTCATCAAGTGGAATTAGTATATCTTTTGATACACCAATATCAACAAACACACCTAAACTAGGAATAACTTCTACAACCTTTACCCAATTCCAATCATGTGTTGTAATAATTGGTTCCTTCATTGTTGCTGAAATACGATTTTGATGATCAAGGTATAAGAATACATCAATCGTATCGCCTTCTGCAATTTCTCCAGCTACTTCGTTTTTATGTAGGAAGATTTCTTCCTCTTCGTTTCCAACCATATATCCGATTTCCGTTTCGCGTAAAACAGTTACCTGTTCAATCGATCCTAATTGCAAATACATATTTTTTAATTCCCTTCTATATATATAAAGTTATCTTTTTTATCATTCCAAACAAAAGTTAATTATAACACGATTTTTCCTTTATTTGTCCAACTGCCCAAAATTCACTATAATAAAGTGAAGCTACATGAATATCAGTATGAAAACACTTAAGTCTAAGCTCGTTTTCAGCTATACTTTAGTATGTACAGTACATAAAAAGATTAAAAATTTATTTGGAGGTGCTAACTATGGCAAAAGATAGTTCTTTTGACATCGTTTCGAAAGTAGAATTACCTGAAGTAACAAACGCAATTAACATCGCATTAAAGGAAATCCAAAACCGATATGACTTTAAAGGAAGTAAAAGTGATATTAAACTAGAAAAAGAAGTACTTGTTTTAACTTCTGACGACGAGTTCAAATTAGACCAAGTAAAAGACGTTTTAATTTCTAAACTTGTAAAACGTAACGTTCCAATTAAAAACTTGGACTATGGAAAAGTGGAAGCTGCGACTGGTAACACTGTTCGCCAACGCGCAACGTTACAACAAGGTATCGATAAAGATAACGCGAAAAAAATTAACAACATCATTAAAGAAATGAAATTAAAAGTGAAAACACAAGTACAAGATGATCAAGTACGTGTTACAGCGAAAAGCCGCGATGACTTACAAGCAGTAATCGCGGCCGTTCGCAGTGCTGACTTACCGATTGACGTACAATTCATTAACTATCGCTAAAAAGAAAACTCCTCTTAATTAGAGGAGTTTTTGTATTTATTAAGAGCAGCACCATATCGCTTTATCAAATGATTTTTTCGGAATATATACTTTATCATTTTCGATTTTGTATTGAATATTATTTTTTTTAAAAGCTGCTGTGTCAACAGAATGAATACTATCACCCCACCGAACAAATTCCCTATCGTCACCGATGTCCCCAAAATACAAACTTACAAATACGATAAGAAGACATGAACATAGAGCGAGCAACTTCTTTTTCTGCAAATATCTCACCTCATCTGTGTTTCCTTTTAACCGCAATTAAAAACGCAATAAATAATACGTTCACACCGACGATTAAGGAGATAAATAACCAATTCACACCTGTTTCTTTACTAACAGTATACACATTCGATTCTTCGCGCTTTAAAACGAGATAGAACTTCCCGTTTTCTTCTCTTATAATTTCGTCTTCTAACAATCCTCTTAACTGTTGTTTTTCACCAATTGCACTTGCAGGTAAGGCAACTTTTTGTGTTTCTTTCGTATTATTAATTGCTACTAATGTTACTTCATCTTTGTACTTTCGTTTTAATATACTCATTCCATCTTTATCATATAAAAGTTCAAACGTACCACGTCGTAAAGATGGTCTCATTTGTCTAAGTTCGCCAAGCTTTGTTATGTGCTGCATAAACTTTTCATCTGATTTAAAATCCATTAATCGGCGATTATCCGGTACGCTTCCTCCATCTAATGCGATTTCAGTTCCGTAATAAAAATTCGGAATCCCTGGTGATGTTAATAAATAGGTAAGAGCTAGTTTCAAACGTGATGGCGGGTAATACATATTTTCTTTTGCGATACGTGCAAACCTTTTTGTTTCTTGATTATCTAAAAACGTAACAAACTCCTCTTCTTTTTTACTCACATCATATAACGATTTCACCGATACATCCGCTTCGGAAAACGATTCTACTATTTTTTCATTGTATTCACTATCTTCTTTTGTCATAATACGAAAATCTTTCTTTATCACTTGCATATCCTTTTGAACGTCACCCCAGAAAGAACGCGGCTTTTTTTCACTATGTATTACATAACTTCCATCTAAATCGACTTCTTTTACCCACCATTTCATCGAGTCGATTACTTGTTGTTCGTTTTCTCCAAATGGAAATTGAAATACAACTTTCATTCCTTTTTCGTGAGCTTCTTTTACAAGCTCTTTCACATCATTTTCTGTTCCGAAATGTTCATTTACTTTTTGAAAATTTCGCACGTCTAATCCATCATACTGTCCACTTTCAAAAAGCGGCGAAAGCATAACAGTCGTAAAACCCATTTCTTTTATATAATCCAGCCTTTTTATAATCCCTCTTATATCTCCGCCCTGATAACCTTCTAAATTACCAACGTCTAACTGCTTGTCATTTTTCGGTTCTCCATTATTGAAGCGATCAATCATAATCGAATATATGACTTCATCTCGCCACTCTCTTTTTTCATCTGCAAAAGTATGTATTGGTACAAACAAAACGACAGCTAAACAAAAACAAATGAATAGGTTCCTAGTCCATATTTTTTCCACACGCATCCCCCAAGTTTTTTAATTGTAAGAATATTATACCAATTATCCAAGCAAATCGCATACGCTGATTTCATTCCTTCAAAAATACATAATGTTAGATTTTCTTACATGATTAATAAAATTTTCTAAAAATTCAGTTTATTTTCACCTCAATTTCGAATATGATATAAAACATAACAAACAATGTAATATTTTCTAACATTACAGGAGGGGATTGAATGAATACGGGAGATACAGTTTTTATGTTTGTAACGACAGTAATGGTCATGTTAATGACACCAGGATTAGCACTTTTTTACGGAGGCATGGTTCGTAGTAAAAATGTATTGAGCACAACGATGCACAGCTACAGCGCAATGGCTATCGTCTCAATTCAGTGGATTGTAATCGGTTATTCTTTATCTTTCGGACCAGATTGGCACGGACTTATAGGCAATCTCGATTGGTTCGGCTTAAACGGAGTTACCTACGTACCAAATCCAGACTACTCATCTACTATTCCTCACAATTTATTTATGATGTTCCAACTCATGTTCGCTATTTTAACTCCAGCTTTAATTTCAGGTGCATTCGCTGAAAGAATGCGTTTTTCTGCCTTTCTTATTTTTATTCTTCTATGGACAACACTCGTTTACAATCCCGTCGCTCATTGGGTATGGGGCGTTGGCGGATGGCTAAGAGAACTTGGCGCGTTAGACTTCGCTGGTGGTAATGTCGTTCATATCACTTCTGGTGTTGCCGGTCTTGTATTAGCGATCTTCCTCGGAAAACGAAAAAACATAAACGGTACCTCTCCTCACCATTTACCATTTACGATGTTAGGTGCAGGTTTACTATGGTTCGGGTGGTTCGGTTTTAACGTCGGGAGTGCATTATCATTAAACGACGTCGCTTTAACTGCATTTATTAATACAAATATAGCCGCCGCTGCCTCTGCTCTAACTTGGATGCTATCTGAATGGTTCTTCCAATCGAAACCGACTGCGATGGGAGCTGCTTGCGGGGTTGTTTCCGGTTTAGTCGCAATTACGCCAGCTTGCGGATTTGTTACACCTTTCTCCGCCCTTCTTATCGGAGCAATCGGGGGCGTATTATGTTTCGGTGCTGTCTTCTTCTTGAAAACGAAATTTGGGTACGACGATACACTTGATGCATTCGGATGTCACGGCATTGGAGGAACTTGGGGCGGTATTGCAACTGGACTTTTCGCAACTACTACTGTAAACGGTGATGGCGCTAACGGTCTGTTTTACGGAAACGCAGCTTTACTATTTAAACAACTTGTCGCAATCGGAGCAACATATGCATTCACAATTATAATGACATACGCCATTATTAAAGCGATCAACTACTTCCTCCCTGTTCGGGTAGATGAGCACGAAGAACATATGGGACTTGATATTTCGATGCACGGTGAGAAGGCTTATGAGTATACTGAGCGAGTGAATTAAAAAAGAGATGCAATCTACTACTAGTAGATTGCATCTCTTTTTATTATACTGTCGGTGGTATACCCTAGTTGGTATATTCATGAATATATCAGCGATTATTCGGATATATCGACGATTTTTTAAATATATCAGCGATTCTTTCATTATATCGACGTTTCGACACAAAATATCGATTTACCAACAAATTCCGACATGATAAAAACGAAAAATACCCCGTGTAAAGTTTATTTTACACATAAAAAGACGACCGAAAACCGGTCGTCTTTTTCTATTTATTTCGGAGCATTCCCTACATATTGCGTAATATCAACATTTAACGCTTGAGCTAAACGCATACCGTACTCTTGATCTGCACGGAAGAAGTTACAAACAGCTAATAATTTCGTGCGCTCATTTACGTCTTTTAAGTCGTTTGTTAAGTTTGCAATTAAGTTATCTTGCTCTTCTTTAGAAAATGAACGGTAACGCTCCCCTGCTTGTTTGAAGTCATTTGGTTTCTCAATTTTTTCACGAGATACGTAGCCTTCTACTTTCATAGTTGAATCGCGGTAAGTTGGATCTTCAACCGGATTTTCCGTATGACGGCTCGGTTCGTAGTTTACCGTAGATGGGTTTTGATTTACTTGCATTGCACCATCACGTTGTTGGTTATGAACAGCTGCATATGGGCAGTTTACAGGAATTTGTAAGTAGTTTGCACCAAGGCGATAACGCTGTGTATCTGGGTAAGAGAATAAACGTCCTTGTAATAATTTATCTTCAGATGGTTCAATACCATTTACAGTTGCACTCGGAGAGAACGCCACTTGTTCTACTTCCGCAAAGAAGTTTTTCGGATTACGATTTAACGTCATTGTTCCTACTTCCATTAATGGGAAACGATCTTCGGGCCATACTTTCGTTGGATCTAGTGGATCAAAGTCTAAAGAATCCGTTTCATCTAGTTGCATCACTTGTACGTGTAAATCCCACTTCGGATAATTTCCTTTTTCGATTGCATCGAACAAGTCACGAGTTGCATGGTTGAAGTCTTTCCCTTGCACTTCTTGCACTTCTTTTGCATTTAAGTTACGTACACCTTGCTGTGGTTTCCAGTGATATTTAATGTAGACGATTTTACCTTCTGCATTAATCCATTTAAATGAATGGACACCGAAACCTTCCATTTCACGATAACTCGCTGGTGTACCGTAATCAGAAAATACCCACGTCATCATATGTGTAGATTCCGGACTTAACGTCATGAAATCCCAGTAACGATCTGGCGTTTGAATGTTTGTATCAGGTGCTGGTTTTAAAGAATGCACCATATCAGGGAATTTAATTGCATCACGAATGAAGAAGACTGGTAAGTGGTTACCTACGATATCGTAATTTCCTTCTTCTGTATAAAATTTAACAGCGAACCCACGTGGATCACGAGCTGTTTCCGGAGAACCTTGACCATGAATAACCGTTGAGAAACGAACAAATACAGGCGTTTCAGTTCCTTCATTTTGTAAAAATGCGGCTTTCGTATATTGCTTCATGCTGTTTTTCGTTACGAATACACCGTGAGCACCTGCACCACGCGCATGCACAACACGCTCTGGAATACGTTCACGATCAAAATGTGCAAGTTTTTCTACTAAATGATAGTCTTCTAACAATACCGGTCCACGGCGACCAGCTGTACGAGAGTTTTGATTATCTCCAACTGGAGCACCTTGGTTTGTTGTTAAGCGATTATTTGGATTCATCTGGGGATCCTCCTCTTTCTTTCGTAGTAATTATTATTTATTTAAAATTATTATAAACTAATTATTATTCAAAACTAAATCTTTGTCAACTATTCCCTTCATTTTTTTGGAAACAATTTCAGCTAAACAATCAATAAATACAGGTTGTGCATTTGGCATATTCGGTCTAAAATATTGGGCGTTTAATTCATCCGTTACAACCTTACATTCATAGTCGTTGTCATATAAAACTTCTAAATGCTCTGCCACAAATCCAACTGGGCAATATACGAAAGATTCATATCCATGCTCTTCAAATAAATCTCTCGTTAAATCTTGCACATCTGGTCCAATCCATGGGTCTGGTGTATTTCCTGCACTTTGCCAACCAATTGTATAGTGCTTTACACCTGCTTCTGTAGCAATTAAATCTGCTGTTTGCCGTAATTGCTCTACGTATGGGTCACCTGCTGCAATAATCTTCTCTGGTAAACTATGCGCCGAAAAAATTACGACTGCTTTTTCTTTATCTTTAACTTTTGTAAACGTTTCTTTTATTTGATCTGCCCAATAGGAAATAAACTTCGATTCGTCGTACCATTGTTCAATTGGTTCAATAACAGGGCCACCAATTTTTTCCGAAAGACGAATCGCGCGTTCATTATACGCTTTAATGCTGAATGTAGAGTAATGCGGTGCTAATACGATACTAATCGCATGCTCAATCCCATCTTTCTTCATCTCTTCTACTGCGTCTTCTATAAATGGTGCAATATGTTTTAATCCTAAGTAACAAGTAAATTCATACTCTGTAAATATATTATTCATTGAATCCGTTAATTTATGCGCTTGCTCTTTCGTAATTTTCGCAAGCGGTGATATTCCACCAATTGCTTTATAACGCCCGATTAAATCTTGGAGCGCTTCTTCTGTTGGCTTACGCCCATGACGGATATGTGTATAATACGCTTCTACATCATCCAATGACTCCGGCGTTCCATACGCCATTACGAGTAAACCTATTTTTTTCTTTGCCATCTATTTCACACCTCAATTTTTGAAAATGAGAATCTTTTTCAAGAACGTTTGTTTCCAATTATAACAAGCAATAATAAGTACGTCAAAATAATAATTCTAAATAAATATTATTTATAAGGTGGTTTTTAATTTTATATGACAATTTATTTAATAAAAAAAGCGGCTCACGTACATGTAAGCCGCTTTTTTGCTATTCTTTAATATTTACCCCATACTCTTTAAACCAAACGTGAATTTGTGCTAAATGAGCTAGAAGTTGCGGCCCAGTCATTAATTGACCGAACCAAGGTGTTTGGAATGCACTTCCGCCTGAGTGGATTAATCCATTCAATTGCTCTTTATCAAACAATTCATGCAAAATTGAGCCTTTATCCGTTAATAGATCCTGTAGCCATACTGTTACCGCTTTTGTATAATGCGGGTTATGCGTTTTCGGATAAGGACTCTTCTTTCTATATAAAATGTCATGTGGAAGTATCCCTTCTAAAGCTTTACGCAATAGACCTTTTTCGCGGTTTTCATACATTTTCATTTCCCAAGGAATATTCCACGCATATTCGACAAGTCGGTGGTCCGCAAATGGAACGCGCACTTCTAAGCTTGCTCCCATACTCATGCGGTCTTTTCTGTCTAATAATGTTGTCATAAACCATACCATGTTTAAATAAAATAATTGTCGTCTCTTCGCTTCTAGTGGGCTTTCTCCCTCTAAAATAGGAACTTCTTGAATGGATTCTTCATAGCGCCTTTGTACATATTGTTGTAAATTTAATTTACTTCTCCATTCTTTCTTCAGAAGTTGTTCACGTGCTTCTGTAGAGCGCATCCATGGGAATGCACTTGATTGTAAATCATCTTCTCTATAAAACC
This sequence comes from Bacillus cereus group sp. N11, assembly GCF_016483605.1. Lineage (NCBI taxonomy): Bacteria > Bacillati > Bacillota > Bacilli > Caryophanales > Bacillaceae > Bacillus > Bacillus cereus group sp. N11. The sequence continues at coordinate 76,804 of NZ_JAEHBN010000007.1, read as the reverse complement.
ACGGATACCCACCGAAGATTTCATCTGCACATTCTCCAGATAAACCGACGACAAAGTCTTGTTTAATTTCGCGGCAAAACCATAATAATGAGGAATCGATATCTGCCATACCAGGCAAATCACGAACGAGCACCGCTTCTGTTAAACACTCTGCTAGCAGTTCATTTGAAATGACGCAACGATGGTGAGTCGTTTGAAACGTTTCAGTCATTAAGTTAATAAACGGCGCATCTGAATTGGGTTGGAATGCATTTGCTTTAAAATATTTTTCATTATCTTCATAGTCAATAGAATACGTGTGTAATGGCCCTTTCCCTGATCTTTCATATTCTTTTGCGGCAATTGCTGTTATAGCACTTGAATCTACACCACCTGATAAAAAAGTGCATAACGGTACATCAGAAACGAGTTGCCTTGTAATAGCATCTTGTAATAAAAAGCGTGTTTTCTCTACTGTTTCTTCAAAGGAATCTTCATGTTTTTTGCTTTCTACATTCCAATATCTCCATATACATAAACCATTTTTTGAAAATGTCATTGCGTGGCCCGGTCGTAATTCTTTTATACCAGCATAAATACCGTGACCAGGCGTTCTAGATGGTCCGAGGCCGAATATTTCTGATAACCCTTCTAACGTTACTTCAGCCTTCACATCAGGATGCGCTAGTATCGCTTTTAACTCTGAGCCAAATAGTAATCGTCCACTATCATATTTATAAAATAGCGGTTTTACACCTAATCGATCTCTTGCAATAAATACTTGTTCTTTCCGTTCGTCCCATACAGCAAACGCATATATACCGTTTAAATGATCGACACATTCTTCTTTCCATTCAATATACGATGCTAATAATACTTCCGTATCAGAATGACCTTTGAACGTATATCCTCTTCTTAAAAGTTCCTTTCGAATGTCTTCCGTGTTATAAAGTTCGCCGTTATAGCAAATTGCATAATTCGCTTCATCCTTTAAACAAGTCATCGGCTGTTTACCACCCTCAGGGTCAACAACGATTAACCGTTTATGCCCAAACGCGACATTACCCTTAATCCAAACTTTATTATCATCTGGGCCACGCTTCGCTAACGTCTCAGCCATCTTCATAACGACGGCCCTTTCTCCTTCTAATGAGCGTTTATAATCCACCCATCCTGTAATCCCGCACATATAAATCATCCTTCCATCTTATTACTTTTCCTGAACGTGCAGTAATCCCCACTCTAAAAGTGCGGATACAAAAAAATGACAAACTTGACGATAACCTACCATCCGTATACGGAATAGTAATTTCACTCAGTAAAACGTGTTTTATTGTATGCCCACCTATGTCCGGATGTGTCTAGTTATAAAGAACGCGCGAACTGTCTATAACAAGAATAACTACTTTTCATAAAGGAGAAATCATGTATGATACAACGTAAACATATTTTATATAACCAGCCTCGTGCTCATTCAGTCGGTAATGTAGAATATATAAACAATGAATGGGTATTCTTTGATGATGAAAATGACGAAGCATTTTTATTAGAAGATATTGCCGAAGATGGCTTTGAGGTTTTATATAACAACAACTGGCTACCAGCTCGTTTTTATGAACAAAACATATTGCAAATCGCAAATGAACAACATCCCCTCCAAAACGGGGAAATGATACGCATTCGTAAAAAATTACTCCTTAGCTATCATGAATGGCTTGAGGAATTACCCGATTCTGTTTTTGCGTTATTAACAGAATCATTGCAATCACTTCATTACTCTCTATATGATTGCATGTATTGCCATAATTATTTATCCTTCTTACCGAAAGAGGAAGCATGCGAGGGAGTAAATATTCTTTTATTTGATAATGAAGAGATGATCTGTACACTGCAGCACTATTTCGTTCGTCACTCTTCTTCAAATAAAAATATTTTCCGTTTTACGAAAGTAAATGGAGAAGAGTTGCATATCGATGCGACATAAAAATAAAAACCACCGTATCCCCCAAACATTTGAGAGATACGGTGGTTTTATTTTTTATTAGAATACTTGCCAACCAATCGGTAATTTCAGTCCAAGGTAAAATACCGCTACTAGTGCGACAATAAATAATCCCCAAACTGCCCCTGTTGCCTTATTCTTGCTCATTTTCACAAGAACCATTTCCATTCCACCGATAACTAAAATACCAGCTATCATTTTTAAACCGTACCACATGTGCATGTTACTTGTTGCAGTCTTCATAATACCCATGTACAACATGAAACCTGTCACAATAATGATAATGTACATAAGACGAAGCCCCATATGTACACCTTTCCCTTTTCTTCCTGCTGAATAAAGTGAATACGCAACGAAGAATAAAATTAAACCTAACGCCCATGCTGTAATATGCATATGTACCATCGTATCCCCTACCTCCTCTTTTCACACTTTTTCACTCTATATGATAACATGTTCATTTATTTTCAGGAAATGTTTCGCTTTTTTACATTTAAATGATATAATATTTAGAGTATTTACAAACTTCTTGTAATAACAAAAGGGGGAACAATCATGATTCAAACTAAGGATATTATCGAACTTACAGACACATACGGAGCAAATAACTATCACCCACTTCCAATCGTTATTTCTAAAGCAGAAGGCGTTTGGGTAGAAGATCCTGAAGGAAATCGCTATATGGACTTATTAAGTGCATATTCTGCAGTTAACCAAGGTCATCGTCACCCAAAAATTATTAACGCTTTAATTGACCAAGCTAATCGTGTTACGTTAACTTCTCGTGCTTTCCATAGTGATCAATTAGGCCCTTGGTACGAAAAAGTTGCGAAACTAACTAATAAAGAAATGGTACTTCCAATGAATACAGGTGCAGAAGCTGTTGAAACTGCAATTAAAACAGCTCGCCGCTGGGCTTATGATGTGAAAAAAGTAGAAGCAAACCGCGCTGAAATCATCGTTTGTGAAGATAACTTCCACGGACGTACGATGGGTGCTGTTTCTATGTCATCAAACGAAGAGTACAAGCGTGGCTTCGGTCCAATGCTTCCTGGCATTATTGTAATTCCTTACGGTGATTTAGAAGCGTTAAAAGCTGCAATTACACCAAATACAGCAGCATTCATTTTAGAGCCAATTCAAGGTGAAGCAGGAATTAACATTCCACCAGCTGGTTTCTTAAAAGAAGCTCTTGAAGTATGTAAAAAAGAAAACGTTTTATTTGTAGCAGATGAAATCCAAACAGGCTTAGGCCGTACTGGTAAAGTATTTGCTTGCGACTGGGACGATGTAACTCCTGACATGTACATACTTGGTAAAGCACTTGGTGGCGGCGTATTCCCAATCTCTTGCGTTGCAGCAAACCGCGACATTTTAGGTGTATTCGAGCCAGGTTCTCACGGTTCTACATTCGGTGGTAACCCACTTGCATGTGCTGTTTCTATCGCAGCTCTTGAAGTGTTAGAAGAAGAAAAATTAACAGAGCGTTCTCTTCAATTAGGAGAAAAATTAGTTGGGCAATTAAAAGAAATTGATAACCCAATGATCACTGACGTTCGCGGTAAAGGTTTATTCATCGGTATCGAATTAAACGAGCCAGCTCGTCCTTACTGTGAACAACTAAAAGCAGCTGGTCTGTTATGTAAAGAAACACACGAAAATGTAATTCGTATCGCACCACCTCTAGTAATCTCTGAAGAAGATTTAGAGTGGGCATTCCAAAAAATTAAAGCTGTTTTATCGTAATGATAGAGAGGTTGTCCTACACGTTAGGGCAACCTCTTTCCTTTTATAGTGATTTATATTAAAGTTTAATTGTAATTTTCTGTTTTTTATTCATAGAAGGAGGTGCGACATGCTATTAAGATATGGTAAACATATTAACTATTTAGCTACAGCTTTTATTTTAGTTACATTCTTTGGTTTCATCCTTTCCACAACATGGCTTCATTACTCAACTCCTACTACACTCACACTACTGAAAGCATCATTTTGGACTGCTGTTATTCTTACTATTATTGGATTTGGACGAGAAAAAAGCGCACTTGCGGTTATATTATTTGGCATTTGTACACTTGCATTAATTGGTCTTTACACTTTTGCCGTTATCGATTACCTCTATAACCCGAGACCATAGAAAAAGCTATCTTTATACAAGATAGCTTTTTTCTTCATTTCACTACATTTCGCAAAGTACCAATTCCCTCTACTGTAATGACCACTTCATCACCAGCGTGTAAAAACTTCGGTGGTGTAAAGCCCTTTCCGACACCAGCCGGCGTTCCTGTTGCGATAATATCGCCTGGTTCTAATGTCATCCCTTTACTTATCGTTGAAATAATTTCTTCAATTGAAAAAATCATTTTATTTGTGTTTGAAGTTTGTCTTACTTCTCCATTTACTACTGTTTCGATGTGTAATGCGTTCGGCGTTTCAACCATTGATTTATGCATTAAATACGGTCCCATCGGACAAAACGTATCGAAGCTTTTCCCAAGGAAAAACTGTTTATGTTTCCTTTGAATGTCACGAGCGGTTACATCATTTATAACTGTATATCCGAAAACATGGTCTAGCGCTTTTTCTTTTTTTATTTGCTTCCCGCGCTTACCAATAACAATAGCTAGTTCCCCTTCATAATCTAGTTCATTCGTTGCGTGGGAATGCCCATTGATTTTCTCATCAATTCCAATAACTGTTGTTGGTGCTTTCGTAAAAATCATTATATTTTCCGGAATAGACTCTACTCCGCCCATCTCGATTGCATGTTCACGATAGTTTTTCCCAACACAAAGTATATTCTTTCTTGGCCTTGGAATTGGTGCTAATATTTTCACCTCTGTTAACGGATAATACGCTACCCCTTCATTTTCCTTTGCCCAATGTACAATTTCACATATTTTCTCAAGACATTCAGTCCCTCTTTCAATACACTCTAACATTGTAATCGGAATCGTAACCTTTTCCCCTTTTTGTCTTTGCGCTTCTCTTAAGTGCAGTACTTTTTCTTCCTCTTCGTCTACAATACCTACAAATACCTTTTCCTCTTTCTTCGCCGTTACAAAACGCAATATTTCCACTCTCCATCCTAAAACTCATACCATTTAATTGTATTCGCATCTATAAGAAAAAAACCTTCTCATGCACGCTAATTTTTACAATATTCTTCTCACGCCTTATTCATTACTCATTCATTATTTGACATAAAATGTAGAATTTTTACTTTTTTTAGCGAAGTTGTTTCTTTTTTATGCGATTTTTGTATAATATGTACTACATATATACTAAAAATTTCATTTAGAGATGGAGCCGATTTCAATGTTTGAGCAAGCTATTGAAAAAAAACGTGAAAAAATGATCTATTTTGCTGAACGCTACGGAATGACTTCTCAAAAAACAGTGGATTGTAGCCAAGAACTGGACAGGCTCTTAAATGTAATTTGGCATGTACATACGAATTTTCACCATAATCAAACACTCGATACACACACGCAATAACGTGTGTGTTTCTTTTATTTCAAAAAAACACACATTTTATTGAAAACGCCCATACAATAGTAGAAAAGAAAATTTTAAAAACGAAAGGTGTTTTATATGCCAGCTATGGTCGGACATATTCGTATCGTCAATATTGGGTCAAGTGGTATTTTTCACATTGGAGATGTATTTGCGATTAGGCCTATTAGTTATTCACGTGCTTTCGCTGGGGCCGGCTCTTTTAACGTTGGGGATAATGTTTCTGTCTACAATTATCAAAGCGCAACGACTGTCAATGATTCAGATGTAATCGATCAAGCGATAATTGGTTCAACTTAAAGGAGGCAATTGCATTGAATTTTTACGTGAACCAAAGTATTATCATTAACAGTATTAGAATCGATAGCATTACGACTTCTTCTGTATTCCAAATTGGTACAGCCGGAAGTATTAAAGCTCTATCTAAATTTTCAAATACGGGTGGATTTACAGAGCCTCTTCGCCCATTACAGGCGAAAGGACAAATTATTTCTATCAAACCATCAAATAGTTCTTCTTAAGGCATCCTTGTCATAAATATATAGCAGGAATATATTTACCCTCCCTATTGAAAAGGAGGTTTCACAAAATGAATCAAGATATATATACTTACTTACACCAACTTCAGCAAGCTCTCCAAATACAACAAGCAACTATCCTTAGCCTAGAAGATCAAGTCCGCCAATTACAAGAAGAGCTTAATGAATTAAAAAGTCGCCCCTCCTCTTCTATAGGAAAAGTGGAATACAAATTCGATCAATTAAAAGTAGAAAATTTAAATGGCACTTTAAATATTGGTTTAAATCCATTTTCAACAAAAGGACAACAAATTGAAGATTTTCAAGTTGATACAGAAACATTGAAGGTCAATCCTGAAACTGACACCAACCCTGACTTTTATCAAGGTATCCTTCAAGAAATGCATCGCTACTTAGATGAAGAAGCATATAATCGAATTCTCCATTTTGAACAAGAAGAGAGAACACCGCTTGATGAAATGTATCGACAAATGATGGTTGATGACATAAAAAAACAGATGGAGCATAGACTTCCTTATTATTTATCACAAGCTCAATCATATGAAGGTATTTCAACGGATCCAGATTATTTACGAGACCTCATTATTCAAGCAATGAAACAAGATATCGACAAAGCCTTTCTATCCTTTATTCAGCACATACCGGGAAATTTCCGAAAGGAGTAAGTATGTATGAATCTTAACGTTGTAAATCGTGAGTTAAAAGTCGGACAGATTAAAATGAACGGTGTATCTTCGTCCGCTCTCTTTTTAATTGGGGATGCAAATTTCCTCATTTTATCTTCTATTCTTGATACACCGTTTGAAACTGTTACAGAGGGTCCATTTGTACCATTAGTAACAGATGTCCCTCCTACTCCAGGTTAAGGAGACTGAGAAATTATGTTACATCATGTGTCTATTGTCCAAAATGTTTCTATTATTTCTTTAGGGATTACTGCTGTATTTCAAGTTGGAGATGCAAATCAAATGGAATTAAAAAGTAGAGCTCTTGCCGTCCACAGGGAAATCCCTTGTTATATAAAAGGTGAAGGGCGCTTAGATGCATTTGAAATCTTTACAGATGAACACATTACAATCCCAAAGCGAACGACAGATGTCAAATTAAATATTATAAATGAATGCCCTTTTATTGAAGTAAATAACGTTGAATTGCGAACACTTTTAAATTCTGGTTGCTTTCAAATTGGAAATGTTGATTATGTTTTTAATAACTCTCGTATTATGCAAATCCGCCAATATATTACGGATGAACCTTCCGCTCAATAATTCATATAGTAATTAAAAAGCTTAGTAAAGTAGGTGGATGGTATGCCTTCTGTTGTTGGAAATCTCGTCGTTCAAAACAGTAACGGTTCTTTCAATTTAGGAGATTTTTATAACGTGTCTCCGAAAGAAAACACGAAAGCTTATAACGGGTCCGGAGCTTCTAATGTCGGATTTGTCGTCAACACTTTTAACGGCGTTAGTGCAACAAATACGTTTGATTCTGATGTGGCAGATCAAGACCAGATTGGAACGGCATAAAAAAGAGGTGTCTCCTATAGGTGACACCTCTTTTTTATATGAAATAGTAACGGATCTTTTCTTTGAAAATTATTCATCACATCACCATTTATTTAAATGATAACCCGCTCTCCTCCAAAGCCTTCCTAAGCTTCGGCAAAGACGCAGGTCCCATACCATGCAGTTTTAAAATTTCTTTTTCACTATATTTTGAGAGTTCTTCTACAGTTTGAATTCCATGGTGTTCTAATGCCCTTCTTGCTGGCGCTGAAAGAAGAGAGAGAAAACCTTCTTTTGGCTTTCTCTCTTTCTCACAGGTTGGGCAAGTTGGACAATCGCTACTTTTATAGTACTCGTGTCCCTGTTCACAAGTTCTTAACGTTGTCATTTTTTATAGCCCCTTTCTGTTGTCTATTCCTCAATTTTCACAACATGATTCCCATCAAAGAAGTATAAGCATTTCTCTTTCACAGGATGTTGTAAGCTTTTTTCGAGTGCTTTTGCATATAACGAAAGCTGCACTTTATAGCGATCTTCTAAAATTGGTTTTGCTTGTTCAAATCCGCCTGGGAATTTACCTTCAATCGTATCTGTTTTGAAATCGATTAGCGTAATACCATCTTCTTCTTCAATCATGCAGTCGATAACCCCTTGGACAAGAATCGATTCCCCGCTATTCCCTTGCCAATCTTGATATGCTTCTTCTGCTGATAGCATCATCGTAAATGGAACTTCACGCTCAACACTTTTCGCCGCTAATACCCTTTTACCTAAGTCACTGTCAAAGAATGAAATTACTTTTTCAATCGCTATTTCTTCCGCCTGCTCGAATGTTAATAATTCCTTATTTACCATTCCAGCAATTTGTTCTTGAAGAACTTCAACCGTAATCGGCTTCTTCAAATCTACATGTTGCATAACGGTATGGACTGCCGTCCCACGCTCTGCGTACGTTAACCCTTTTTTCTCCATAAAGCGCGGACGTGTTTTAATTGGTGCACGTAGTTTTTTAATAAAGGCGTTATCGCTGCCTTCTTCAGACTGATAATTTCTCTTTATTTCTGTAACGGATTGCTTCGCACGATGAGAGGTTGCTTCCTCATACCCGTACTTCCACATTAACCTATCGTACACTTCTTCTTTTCGTTCACTTTGTAATGGCACAGCCTTTTTCTCACGAAGTGCTTCTAACAACTCTTGTTTCTCTTCTTGAACTGGCTCTGGTGCAAGTAGCGTGTTACCGTCCACAACTTCTACTTTCCAGCTAGTGTCATACCCGTACATTTCATCTGGAATACTTCCTTGTCCTAATTCAAGAAGCATTTCACTATCACGATGTCTATATAATGAAGGTGCAATCCAGTCTAAATAACAAGACGCTCCAGCACGTATGTGATCTGGTAATAACCATTCACTATGTTCCCTCGCATCGAGCCATTTTTCCATTTCCTTATTTGCATCCTTAACTGTTCCGATTAAAATTAACTTCTCTTTTGCACGCGTTAAAGCTACGTATAATACGCGCATTTCTTCCGCAATCAATTCCATTTTCATTTTACGTTTAATTGCAAGCTGTGATAATGTCGTATATTTAATTCGTTTACGCGGATCAATGAACTGTGAACCGAAACCGAAGTCTTTATGCAGTAAGAAACGTTTCATTAAATCTTGTGTATTAAAACGACGACCGAGTCCAGCTACAAATACGACCGGGAACTCAAGTCCCTTACTTTTATGAATCGTCATAATGCGAACAACATCTTCTTGTTCACCAAGAGCTCTCGCCGTCCCCATATCGTCACCGCGTTCTAAAATACGTTCAATAAAACGTAAGAAGCGGAATAATCCTCTAAATGATGTTGCTTCATATTGCCTTGCGCGGTCATATAATACACGCAAGTTTGCCTGCCTTTGCTTTCCAGCTGGTAAACCGCCGACAAAGTCATAATACCCTGTCTCACCGTACACTTTCCAAATTAAATCAGAAAGTGATTGTTGGCGCGCGAATTCACGCCATCCTTGCAGTAAGTTATAAAACCATTCTAGTTTTTCATGAAGTTCTTGTTCTTCTTCAAGCGGTGCACCTTTTAAGAATGAGCTCATTACTTCATAAAATGACCCTTTCTTTCCGTGAGCACGAAGCGTCGCAAGTTCTTCATCATTTAATCCAACGATCGGTGAACGAAGTACTGCTGCAAGTGGAATATCTTGCATCGGATTATCAATAACGCGGAATACGTTCATCATAATATTTACTTCTGTCGCTTCAAAGTAACCAGTCGCAAGGTCTGCATATACTGGAATTCCTTGTAGTTTTAACTCTTCCATAATTTGCGGTGCCCACGGCATAGAGCGAAGTAAAATAACGAAATCACGATATTGCACTGGTCGCATACTATCCGTTTTTCGGTCATACACTTCATAACCTGAATCGACCATCGCTTTAATGCGCTGCGCCATAAGACGAGCTTCCAGTTGCGCCTTTTCGACTTCCGTACCTTCTTCACCCTCTAGTACTTCTTCTTCCGTTTGCTGAATGCATAATAATTCAGCCGCTACATCTTCACCTTCTGGATAACTAGCGCCTAGTTTTAATTCAGCGTCAGCGTCGTAGTCAATCTCTCCAACTTCTTCGCCCATAATTTGTTTGAAAATAAAGTTCGTACCTGCTAGTACTTCATGACGACTACGGAAGTTTTTCGCTAAATCAATCTTCATACCGCCGCCCGATCCTTCTTGCGTGAAGCGTTTATACTTTCCTAAGAATAAGCCTGGTTCTGCTAGTCGGAAACGGTAGATTGACTGTTTTACGTCACCAACCATGAACAAGTTCCCTTCACTCTCAGAATCTTTCGTTACGAATTTAATAATGGATTCCTGTACGAAGTTCGTATCTTGATATTCATCGACCAGTACTTCTGCAAATTTATTACGATATTGAAGCGCTACTGCTGATGGCTTCACTTCATCATTTTCACTTTGTTCACTTAAAATTTGCAAACAGAAATGCTCTAAATCTGTGAAATCAACCATTCCTTTATCTCGCTTCATCGCTTGGAAACGCTCTGTAAATACTTTTACGAGCTTCACGAGTTTTTCTAATACAGGATGCATATCTTGAAAATCTCGTAAGAAACTTTCAGGTTTGCGGCTAAATAACTCTTCTTGTAATTTCTTCACTTCATCTTTCGCTTTATTACGAAGAGAGTCTACTTGTTTTACAACATCCTCGTTGTAATCACTTTTCTTAATACGCTTTAACGTTTGCCACGATACGTTTTGCATCGCTTCATACACGCTTGTCCACGATTCACGAGCTGCTGATGATAACATTCCAAGTAAAGCTGCATCCGCTTGCAGGGTTTCAACGCGAGGCGCCGGGCCGTCAGGAAGCATTGCGAGTTCGGTTGCTTTACGAATATGTTGTTCCGCTGTTTCAAGCTGGAATCTCACATCTTCTAATAGGTAAGAAGCATACACTAAATCTTCAATTGTCTTTCCTTCCACGTCGTATGCTTCTACTAATTTATCGAGCCATTTTTCCGGATTTGGATGCGCTCTTGATTCTGTATGAAGCGCTAAAATCATTCTTTGTAAGTCATCATCACTACGGTCACTCGTATAGCGATCAACTAATTCAAAGAAAATACTATTATCTTCGATTCCATACTCTTCTTCTAATATGTCATCTAGCACTTCTTCTTTTAACAACTCATTTTCTGTTTGATTTGCAATACGAAAACGAGGATCAACATCAAGCATGTAGTAATACCCTCTAATTACTTGTAAACAAAATGAATGGATCGTTGAAATAGATGCTTTATTTAATAGGCTCAGCTGTTTTCTTACATGCTGAGATCCTGGCTCATCAATTAGTACTTTTTCTAACGCTTCTCCAATTCGATTTTTCATCTCTTGCGCCGCTGCATTCGTAAATGTTACAACGAGCAGGCGATCGACATCGACTGGATTTTCCTCATTAATAATCTTTTTAATCATACGTTCAACTAATACTGCTGTTTTTCCCGATCCAGCTGCTGCTGCGACTAAAATGTCACGTCCATTCGCTACAACGGCTTTCCACTGGTCATCTGTCCATTGACTACCTTCTGGTTTTTTAGGCCAATTTTCTATCATTCTCCGTCAACCTCCTCTCTAATTTTCTCCATCGCTTCACTATCTTTCATATCTTTTAACGTACGGAATTGATTATCTTCAAGTGATTCATCAAACTGACAGACAGATTTGAAGTTACAGAACGTACATGCCGCTTTATTCCCCTTTTTGTAAGGAGCAATATCAATAACACCTTCTGTAATGTCTTTTCCGATATTTTCAAACGTATGGTGTACATATTTTTGCAGCACGTTAAACTCTTGCTCACTTGCAATGCTAGAACGCGCACTAAAACTACCGTCTTTTTTCAGACCAGCAGAAATAATATCTGAACTTCCTGTTGAAAGTTTATTATCCATTAAACGAACAACGTCAGCATCTCCTAGTACGAGGCCTTTCATTTTAAATTTCTTTAAAATTTCTTTTTCAATTTCAGCTTCAGATGCGTCACCTTTCATTTCAACAATCGGGTTATGAATATGAAAGTACAGTACACCAGCAGGTGATGCTGCGTGGCCTTTTTTCATCCACGTTTGTGCATTTGTAGTAACGACATCTAAATACGTTAACATTTGAAGTGCCAATCCGTAATACACTTCCGTTAAGTCTAACGCTTTTGAACTTGATTTATAATCAATAATACGAAGGAATGTTCCGTTTTCATCTTCAGCCTTATCCACACGGTCAATACGGCCGATAACTTCCATCTTCACACCATTTGGTAATGAGAATTCCATCGGCGGAAGCGATCCCGTACCGCCCATACCGAATGGCACCTCTAAATCAACTGGTACGAAACCACTCGACTTCGCGTGTTCACGAAGAATGATTGACGTACGGAAAATGATTTGTTGTAGTTTTTGTTTTAAATAGAAATGACGATTTGAGCTTAATAAAATTTGTCTTTGTAATAACGGTGCGATTTCTTCTATTACTAAAACAGAAAGATGCTCACACTCTTTTATTGATAAATCCGCCCAAGTGCGGTTTTCGCGTAATAGCCTGTCTGCAATTCTCTTCAGTGCTGCATGGAATAGTTCACCGATATCTGGTGCATCTAGTTTAAAAATATCACGCTCTCTTAACGATAAACCGTGCTGCGCGAAATGAGCGTACGCACAACGGTTGAAGAGTTCCATACGAGAAACGCTTCCTTTTATTTTATCTCCGTATAAATCTCTACTTACTACCGTACTTAGTTTCTGCGCACGATTTCGATAGAATAAACTTGATAACACGCGACTACTTTTTTGTTTCCATTCATCCGAAGTGACGTAGAAGTTATAGACGTCCCACCAAAAATCTAGATTCCCTTCAAATCCGTATCGCTTCCACGTTTGTAGTTGCTGCATGACATAAGATAACGTCACTTCTGGCGTTGCTACGTATGAAATTTGTTCCGAACGCGATAAGTCGTTTACGTCATTCGTAATAAACGAGTCTTTCACATTAGGGAACATTCTTTTTATTTTCTTAATAAAGCTAGATGCAAGTAATGTCTTTCCTTCTTCATCTGCAAGTGGGCATGAAATATATAATTTCTCAGACGCTCTCGTTATCATCTGATACATAACGAACTGCTCTTCTAATAAAGTTTGTCTCGTCGTTGGCGCGAGTTCAATTCCTGCCGCACCAAGAACTTCTCTTTCCTCATCAGAAAGCATCCCTTCATCCATCGGTGCTGCTGGTATGACGCCTTCATTTACGCCGATAATGAATGTTGCTTTCACGTTTGATAACCTGGAGTGATCAATATTAGCAACTAATACTTGATCTAATGATGGCGGAATGTTAGCGAATTGAAGTGCCTCAAGTCCTGTCGACATAACGTCCGTGAACATAGATAGTGACATCTTCTCCTCACCAAGCATTTCTACAAACGTATCAAGAAGGCTCATTACTTCTTCCCATACTTGTTCATGGTCTGTTGCAAATAAGAAATCTCCGCTCTCTTCTGCACGTATACGTAATTCTTCTAACTTCTTTGGAACGTCAAGTTCTTCTAAAAATAAGTAAACCGCTTCGCACATTTGCATCACTGTTCCCGCACGCTTTAACCTTTTTTGCATGCGAATAACTGGCGTTCTTACAACGTCACGCAGTCTGTTTATTTTCTCTTCCATTTCACGTTCAATATCTGTTATCATTCCGTTTGTATCGTCAAGTGAACGGTAACGGCGATACATCCACGGATCCTCAGAAGTCCATCTCTTCCCTTGTACACCGTACGCTAAACAGTAGTTTTCGAACTCATCCATCTCTTCACGCATCATTTCTTTCCTTACGTCTAATGGATATAAAAGCTCTGTTTTCACGCAGCGAAACACCGCGTCATAACGCCAATTTCCGCTAATAATTTCTAAGGCAGAACGAATACACTCTACTAATGGATGATGTGACATCGGGCGTTTTTCATCGATGAAGTGTGGAATATTATAATCTGTAAATAACGTTCGCATCACATCGTAATAACTTTCCCCGTTACGAAGAAGTACTGCAATATCTCGGTAACGATACGTTTCATCCGCGACAAGTCTACGAATTTCACGAGCAACCCCTTCTACTTCAGCTCGTAAATTCGCCGCTGTACTAATTGTTACACTTGCTTCATCATAATACTTTTCATTCGGACGCGCTTCATAATGCGTTTCTAAATGAGCTAATGCCGGAGAATGAAAACGCGGTTGTTCCATAAGTGGAATTGTTTTTTCAATTTCTATTTTCTCTTCACGCGCTACTTGTTTTATTTTTTCATATGTTAACGTTGTTTCATAAAATAAATCCAGTTCATTCACTGGTTGCGCTAATGTTTTTTCATCTATCGTTAACGTAATTGTGACTCTCGCTCCACAAATCATGAGCTGTCTTACAATTTCAAGTTCTTGCGGAGAAAATGAATGAAACCCATCTATATAAATTTCAGCACCATTTACATACTCAGACTGCGGAAGCTTTTCCACTAGCAATTGTAAATAGTCTTCTGAATCTAAATACTTCCCGATTAAAGCACGTTCAAAATCATCATATAATAGCTGTAAATCATATACTTTATTCGCTAATAACTTTTGCTCAGCACTGCTACTATGCGCATCTAATTGTTGCCACATTTCATATACGTTAGATGGCGTCACATTGTAGCGTTTAAACTCCGCAATCATACTGCCAAGATGCTCAAAGAAACCGTTTTGCTCCGCTGCTTTTTGGAACACCGATAATCCATCTTTACGAGATTCTACAATTTTACGAAGTAACATATGCACACCCGCTTCATCAATATGAAGACGACTCGCTCCGCCAACTTCTTGCAACACCTTCCAAGCTAATCGTGAAAAACTAAAAACTTGTGCCCGAATAGAACCTCTTACATCCTCCCTTTCAATTAACGCCTGCTGCGTCTGGAATGTCATCTGTTCTGGCACAAGATATAATATTGTTTTGCCTCTCGGGCGCTGTTTTAACTCTTCTTGCACTTCTCGTAAACAAAGTGTACTCTTTCCACTTCCCGCTCTACCAATCACCAATCGAAGTGACATGTAACCCCACCTTTCACTTACACAACGAACGTTAGTTTGCTACTATAATTGTATTATAGTACACGAAAAAAGACAAACGGAGTTGTTTGTCTTTTCTATACTTCTACTTCATTATATCAACCTTTTGAAAAATTCGTTTGCACCTCTTGAATTGGCCAATATCGTAAATCGACTTTACCGACAACTGTATCAGCCTTCACAAAGCCAAAGTGTCTACTATCCCAGCTCCCAAGGCGGTTATCGCCTATTACAAAAATATGACCAGCTGGCACCACCTTTTCTTTCGTTAACTCTTCTAATGTAAAATCACCTGTTAGTTGCCTTCCATTTATCTCTTTCTTGTACTTCTCTAAATAAGGCTCATCAATAAATTGACCGTTTATATACAACTTATCATGCTTATATTCAATATGGTCTCCAGGTAAACCGATAATTCGCTTTACATAGTCTTCTTTTTTATTCGCATGAAAAACGACGACATCGAACCTGTTCAAGTCCCCCACTTGATAACTCACCTTATTTACAACGAGCATATTACCATCTTGCAATGTCGGCATCATTGACTTCCCCTCTACAACGTACGTTGAAAAGAAAAACGTTCGAAAAAATACAGCTAATAGTACACCAATTAAAATTGTTCGTATCCACTCTAGGCCTTCTTTTTTCAAAGTTTTCTTCATCCGCTTCTCCCCTTACCCTTTAATAATGAAGCTTGCATTTATAAAGTGAAACTTAATCGGTGGGGGTTTTGTTCATCCCGCACCGATCGGGCAGTTTGATCCCCACCTAACTTCTCTGCTTCAGCCGAATTTTTTGGAGGGAGTTTCACGGCCCTCAAATAGTGGGACAAAGAAGACTATTCTTAATGTAGTTCTAACTTTACTTCAATTCTTTTACCGACATACCATAAAATAAAAATAACAATCGCTACAATAACTGATTTCACCGGCTTATGAATAAACGACATTAAATCATGACCGATGTACGTTAAAATAAAAATCATCACAAGCTTTCCGAATGCGAGCGCAAGTCCGAACTGTTTTACGCTAATGCGAGATAAACCAGCTACAACGTTTATAAGCGCAGACGGTGTAAACGGAAAACAAAATATAACAAACACTGGCGCGAATCCTTTCCTTTCAATCCACCCCATTGCCTTCCGCACTTTCTCATGCTTATTTACAAAAGAAAAGAAACGGCTTCGTCCAAAATGGCGGATAATGAAAAAAACAAGCATAGCACCGATTACTGATCCAAGCCATGAATAAAGGAAACCCAGCCAAAATCCAAATGCAACAGCATTCGCTAGTACAAACACAATAAGTGGTAATGCTGGAATAAGTGCCTCTATCATCGGCAAACCGATGCCAAGAAGCGGTCCGAACGCCTTATAACTTTCAACAATATGATCCATATTTTCTGGTGAAAAATACTCTTTGATTGACTGAAAATCCATTCTACACTTTACCCCTTTACTCTAATTACTACCTCTACTGTATCATTGCTTTTCTGAAAGAGGAAATGGTAGATACGACATATGGAGATGTAATTATTAAGTTTCCATGTCCTTCATTAGAATTCCTTCATTATTTAGCTATGATAATCTTTCAATATTCGACAGGATATGAAGATAATTTAGACACTATACACAAATTGTAACTTAACGGTTACGTTTGATGAAAAAGCAGAAACTACAGAAAGTAATAATTCGTCTTTTTCAAAAAAATACCCTTACTGCACGTAAGGGTATTTCTACCTATATAGAAAGAAGTATCATGTATGCCACAAATATAAAATGATATATATTCACACGACATTAAATATATATAAGGAAATTACCATTATATTGTTCCATTAAAGAACAATATATTTGTACATCTCGCTCGTTTTATTTATGAATCTTACAGCGTAAACTGTATATATATAATGAAATAAAAAAAGGATGAGTCTCCTCATCCTTTTCCTCTCACACATCTTCTTCCCTAACAAAATACACTTTCTCATAAGCTGGTCTTAATGTTGATTCATCTCTTTTATCAATTTCTTTAAAACAAGGATTTCCTTGTTTCTTCTTTCGATCTTCATATTCTGTACGCAGTTTCGCTGTACGATTTTGTTGATTTTCAAAACTACTTTTTGATATTTCTAATTTCACAGCAAGGCCATTTATAAATCGAATAATAAGATTTCCATCTTTTAATTCTCGATTACTTTCGATATAAAAATGCGACAGCCACGCACACTCTTTTCTAGAATAAGAATAAGTAGGGAAAAAATAAAGTTGATCTGTCGGACTGATTGCAATCGGTGCTTTATGTGTAATGTGCGTTAACTCTTTCGTTCCTTCTTTTCTGCCCAAAAAACTAGATCCATGCTTACGACAACTTCTCTCTATAATATCTAGAGGCTTTTGAAATACGAAAAAAGAATCTTCCATTTCAACAACTCGCGTAACAATTTTCTTTTCACTTAGAATAACAGGAAGTAAGGCCATTGTATTTTTAGTTACAACATAATTTTCGACATAGCGTTCTACTTTACTTTCCATATCCTATTATCTCCTTTTTTCATTTTCTATTTATATTAGCAGCTGCATATATAATTTTAGCACCTACGAAAAGGAAATAGGTAACAGGTTCCGCTTTTTTACAATTTTTTATCATTTATCAAACATTTGTTAAATTATTAAATAATAGTATGCACATTCACATATTAAAACCTATACACAAAGCATTTATACTAACTAAAAATACTTATAATTACTTCTTCTTTTCACAGCATTACAACAATTAACTTTGCTATAATTAAAAGACAAATCCAATATATGGAGGTTCTTTATGGAAGAAAAAGAGATTCAACCAACTATTCACATGAAAAACAGTAGCATTGTGATCGTGAAAAATTCAGCTAGTATTATATTCGGTTTATTTTTCATTCTGCTATTCTTCGCTAAACCATTTCGTAAATCGAAATGTCCTGAATGTAAAAAACGCGAGAAGAAAAAAGCAGGGATTGAAGAGTAAAAGGCCTTCCTTTTTGGAAAGCCTTTTACTCTTCTTCATTACCTCTATAAACGTCGAGTACAACTTCATTTACATATATCTCAACAACAAAAAAAGGATGGCATGAGCCATCCTTTTTTCCATCATCAACTATAAAATTATAGTTTGATTACGTTTTTAGCTTGAGGTCCACGGTTGCCTTCTTCGATTTCGAAGCTAACTTTTTGACCTTCTTCTAAAGATTTGAAACCTTCAGTTTCGATTGCAGAGAAATGTACGAATACATCGTTTTCGCCTGGAACTTCGATGAAACCGAAGCCTTTTTCGTTGTTAAACCATTTTACTTGTCCTGTTACTGCCATGATTATTTCCTCCTAAGAAAATACAAATTATTTTAGTCTTCCTGTATAAAAAAAGAATCCACACATTATCAAACACGAAACATAAACTAGTTCTCACATACTTTTTCTCGTTCGTTTTCGGCACTTGATAATATATGGATTGCTTAATTTAACTATTCAACTGACATCATCATAGCATACTTAAAATAAAATGTACAATCTTTTTTGAAAATAACTGACAAATTAAGTTGAGTATACGCTCACAAATATATTATATTAACATGTGCAAATTTCAATATTAAATAAACAAACACAACATTTGAATACGATTACATTTCTTTTTCCGAACTGTTAAAATATAATCATATAGTGTTTACTGGAGGGGATTTATTAGATGTCAAACTACACTAACGAAGAAAAGCTAACAGGGGGAAACGTCTCAAACGTATATCGTTCTGAAAATACTGTTCGGCGGGAATTAAAACCAGACAGTACAAATATTCATAAGCTATTACGTCATCTAGAAAACAAAGGGTTTCATTATGCCCCAAAGTTTTTGGGCATAGATGAAAAAGATAGAGAGATTTTATCATTTATAGAAGGCGACGCAGGCAATTATCCTTTAAAAGAATACATGTGGTCTAATGATGTGCTGAAAGAAATCGCAAAGATGCTCCGTCTGTACCATGATGCTGTAAGTGACTTTCCGTTATTAGATGATTGGAAACCGATGGATCATACCCCACATAACATTGAGGTTTTATGCCACAATGATTTTGCTATATATAACATTATTTTCAATAATGAAAAGCCAGTCGGTATTATTGATTTTGACGTCGCTGCTCCTGGTCCAAGAATGTGGGATATCGCTTATACGCTGTATACTTGTGTACCTTTAAGTCGAGTGTATTATACAGAATCAGGAGAAGCCGTTCATTACGACTCATCGCAACACGCAGGTCGTATTAAAGAAAGAGTAAAGTTGTTTGCTCAGTCCTACGATAAAGATATGGACGAAAATTACTTCGAAATGGTGCTACTACGTTTAGAAGGGTTATGTACATATGTGAAAAGAAAAGCACAAGAAGGAGACGGAAATTTCCAAAGAATGATTGATGAAGGACATCTAGATCATTATGAAAAAGATATGACGTTTATTCGTAAGCATGGGAAAGAATGGATCTAATATTATTTCTATTTTTGTTAGTAAATATATTTTAAGTTATGTTACATATATCCGAATAATCGTTCATATCGTTTCTTTTCCTATCGGAACTATCAAGCTAAAATCTCGAGATACCCCCTAACGAAATTTTAGCTTTCTATAGTTATGTAAGAGAATTCAGCCCATTTTTTCGTTTCACAAAAATTTTATAATAATTAAAATCACGTTATAAAAATATTATATTATAATACAACTAGTTAAAGGGAAACTTTAATCAGTGGGGTTTTGTGCATCTCCCACGTAACTTCTTTGCTCCAGCCAACTTTTGAGGCGGGATTCTTACTGCCGCAAATAGCGGGATAAAATTACAAGGCCGTTTGCCATGGGGGATTTACATACATGAAAAAGATTTTATTTTTGTTATTGGCTACTATTATTACGTTAACATACCTTCTAGTTTTTAATAAGACTATTGATTCTGAAATTAAAGGATTCCCTATACCTTATGAAGCTAAATTAATTCATACTACTGAGGAGATAGGTGAGTATGTATATAAAGGCGATTGTTTTGAATCAGGTTTATCTATATGGTATCAAATACATATAAAATTAAAAGGATGGGATAAAAATTTTGCAGAGGGTGGAATGAAAGTTTATGAGAAGGATAATAAAAAAGTAACCGTAATATATTTAACGGGAGAAGATGTTATCAGTTTATATAAAGAGTAATAAAAAAGGTGATCACTTAATTGTGATCACCTTCCTTTTATTTCGTAAACTGAGCTTCTTCTGTAGAACCTTTTAACGCTGTTGTTGATGAAGTACCGCCTGTAATGACTTGTGCTACTTCATCAAAATAACCTGTTCCTACTTCGCGTTGATGACGAGTTGCAGAGTAACCGTGTTTCTCTGCTGCGAATTCCGCTTGTTGTAATTCAGAATATGCTGCCATGCCACGGTCTTTATAGCCACGTGCTAATTCAAACATGCCGTAGTTTAATGAGTGGAATCCAGCAAGTGTTACGAACTGGAACTTGTAACCGTAAGATGCGATTTCTTTTTGGAAGCTCGCAATCGTTTTTTCATCTAATTTTTGTTTCCAGTTAAATGACGGTGAACAGTTATAAGCGAGTAATTTCCCTGGATATTTTTTATGGATTGCGTCTGCAAATCGTTTTGCATCTTCTAAATTTGGTTCAGACGTTTCACACCAAACGAGGTCTGCATACGGTGCATACGCTAAACCACGTGCAATTGCTTGATCCAGTCCTGCTTTCGTACGATAAAATCCTTCTGGTGTTCTTTCTCCTGTAATAAACGCTTTATCAACCGGATCGATATCACTCGTAATTAAATCAGCTGCATCTGCATCTGTTCTTGCAACGATAATTGTCGGCACTCCCATTACGTCCGCAGCAAGGCGTGCGGAAATTAAATTACGTACCGCTGTTTGTGTCGGCAGTAATACTTTTCCACCTAAATGTCCGCATTTTTTCTCTGAAGATAATTGATCTTCAAAGTGTACACCTGATGCACCCGCTTCAATCATACCTTTCATAAGCTCGAATACGTTTAATTGTCCGCCAAATCCAGCCTCTGCATCTGCTACAATCGGTACGAAATAATCTGTATCATCGCTTCCTTCCATATGCTGAATTTGATCCGCACGTTGAAGTGTTTGGTTAATTCGTTTTACTACAGCTGGTACGCTGTTCGCTGGATATAAGCTTTGGTCTGGATACATATGTCCAGAAAGGTTTGCATCAGCCGCTACTTGCCAACCACTTAAGTAAATTGCTTTTAATCCCGCTTTCACTTGTTGCATCGCTTGGTTTCCTGTTAATGCACCAAGTGCGTTAATATAATCTTCCGTATGAAGCGATGTCCAAAGCTTCTCAGCACCGCGGCGTGCTATTGTATGTTCAATATCAATCGAACCACGCAAACGAATTACATCTTCAGCTGAATACGGACGTGTTATTCCTTTCCATCTCGTATCTAATTCCCAGTTCTCTTGTAATTTATCGATTCTTTCGTTTTTCATTTATTCCATCCCCTTTTCACTTTATAAAATTTCATAACCCGGTAATGTTAAAAATGGTACGAACTCATCATTCCGAACGAGGTTTGTAAACAATGTTGTCGCCTCTTGGAATCTCCCTTTCTTAAAGGCTTCTTTACCAATCTCTCTTTCTATCTTTACTAATTCTTCTTCTTTCCATTCTTCCATTAATTCGAGCGTAATATTGCGGCCATCATTTAGCTTTCCGCCTTCATGACGAATCCATTGCCATATTTGTGCTCTGGAGATTTCCGCAGTTGCTGCATCTTCCATTAAGTTATAAATTGGCGCTGCTCCCCGTCCACTTAACCAAGATGCAATATATTGAATACCTACACTAATATTCGTGCGAAGACCTTCTTCTGTAATCGTTCCCACTGGTACTTCTAATAAATCTTTTTCTGTAACACGTATTTCTTCACGTTTCCTAAAAATTTGATTCGGCGTTTTCATAATGTGATTAAATACTTCCATTGCAACCGGTACAAGTCCCGGGTGGGCAACCCAAGTCCCATCATGACCGTCTAAAGCTTCACGCTCCTTATCAGCACGCACCTTTTCGAAAGCCGCTTCATTCGCTTCTGGATTATTTTTAATCGGAATTTGTGCTGCCATTCCTCCGATTGCTGGTGCATTACGGCGATGACATGTTTGAATTACTTTTAAAGAATACGCGCGCATAAACGGCGCCGTCATCGTGACTTGCGCTCTATCTGGCAGTAAAAATTCATTATGATTACGGAAACCCTTTAAGAAGCTGAAAATGTAATCCCATCTTCCGCAGTTTAAGCCAGCAGAATGATCTTTTAGCTCATACAAAATTTCATCCATTTCAAACGAAGCGTGAATCGTCTCCAATAGCACAGTCGCTTTAATTGTTCCGTTTGGAATACCGATGTATTTTTGAGCAAATACGAATACATCGTTCCATAATCTCGCTTCTAAATAACTTTCCATTTTCGGTAAGTAAAAGTACGGGCCACTTCCTTTTTCTAAAAGCGCCTTCGCATTATGGAAAAAATACAGACCAAAATCCACTAAGCTGCCGGACATATTTTTCCCATCAACTTGCATATGCTTTTCCTCTAAATGCCATCCTCTTGGACGCACAATGAGTACAGCTGTTTTATCATTTAATCTATATTCTTTTCCTTTATCATTTTTGTGTGAGATCGTTCCCTTTACTGCATCTCGTAAGTTAATTTGGCCTTCAATCGCATTTTCCCAAGTTGGTGAATTCGAATCTTCAAAATCCGCCATAAAAAGATGAGCTCCTGAATTTAAAGCGTTAATGACCATCTTTCTATCTACCGGTCCAGTAATCTCTACGCGGCGATCCTCTAAATCTTTCGGAAGATTGGCGATTGTCCAATCCGCTTCACGTATGTGCTTTGTTTCTTCTAAAAACTTCGGAAACTCCCCTGCATCAATTCTTTTTTGTTTCTCTACACGTTTTTGTAATAGTTCTGTGCGGCGCTCATTGAAATTTTCATGTAGTTCCTTTAAAAAACTAAGCACCTCAGGTGTCAATATTTCGTTGTACGCTGGTAACATTTCTCCGGGCAATGTAACCCGTGAAGTTCGCGTCGACATATTAGCATCCCCTTCTTAAACTGTTTTATAACAGATTTGATTTTATGTTTTATATTATATAACAAATCTTCAGAAAAGGAAGTTTTTTTTGAAAATTCATTTCATTTTTTTTTGAAAACGCCGTTCTTTCGTGCTCTATTCCATACAAAAAAGGCCACTGTTATACAACAACGGCCTTTTCGTAACATCTTCCAAAATTAAAAATGAAATTATATCAAATACAACTTTACATTTCAGAGGTAGCACTTCCCTTCACCGATAGCTCCTTTTCTCTTCCTTTACGAAAAGTGAGTGCCATTCCTACAAAAATAAGGACAATCCCTGCAACTTGCATACTAGTCGGTCTAAATCCGGTAAAGACCGTATCTAACAAAATTGCAACAGCAGGATCTAAAAACACTAATACAGAAATAAGTCTCGTCGATAAATCTCTTAAACTGTCAAAAAACAAGTAATATACAAACCCAGTATGTATAAGTCCTGTTGCCGTTATCATCATCCAGTTCGTCTCTGTTAAACCTTGAAACTGTCCGAAATCCACAAATGGTAACAATAAAAATATACCTAAAAACGTTTGTACAAATGTCATCGCATATGCACTCGTATGCTTGATTCCTTTTCCTAATAAAGTCGTAAAAGCATAAAATAACGCTGCAAGTAGTGCCCATACCATTCCAGATGACATGAGTTTCTCGAGCGACACACTTCCATCTACTCCAGCTACTAAAACCGTGCCGAGGAAACAAATGACAATGGACATAACGGCAAACGCTGTTAGCCTCTCTTTAAATACGATACTCCCAATCATTAATACGATAATTGGAGCGAGATGATAGACAGAAATTGCAATTGTAATTGACATAACTTCAAACGCTTTAAATAGAAATACCCAGTTAAAAACGAGAAATACGCCGCACGCTAATATTTGCACAATCTCTTTTTTATTCCACTTTTCATTTTTATATTGTCCGGTCACTAACCAACATAACGCTAAAAATATAGTTGCACAAATACAACGAACAAATACTAATTCAAAAGACGGTAAACCTGTTTGGACAGAAAAAAATCCAATTGATCCGAAAATAGACATCGAAAGGATCATTTTTATAGCCGGCATTGATTTTTTATTGTACACCCTTTCTCTCCTCCTACAATCACTCTCTTATAAAACTAAAAATTCTAAAAACATTACTTATTATTATATATTACAATCAAAAAATTGTAAAAAACTAGAATATAACGAGTGACATCCACACAAAATTTTCATAATAAAAAATCATCCTTTTGTATTCCATAGGATGATTTTTTATACGTATTGAGAGGTCTATATATTTATAAAGACTTACATATACTCTACTATTTTTGAAGAGTAAATTGGGAAACTATCTGTTTTAGTCCTCCTGCTACGTTGTGCAGATGTTCAATTGAAGTCGAAATCTCTTGAACAGATTTTTCTTGCTGTTGAATAGACTCTTTTACCCTATCAGTTCGATCAGATGATCTTTGAGAAATTTGCGCCATATCTTCTGTAGAAGCAGAAATCTCCTCACTACTCGCTGCAATTTCATCTGTAGACATAGATACCGTTTGAATTTGCTCAGATACTTGCTGCACTTTTTCTGTAATAGTTCCAAATACTTTTTCTGTATGCATTACTACTTGTGTACCTGCCTGTACCTCATTATCTACTTTCCCCATCATATGTACCGTATGATTCGTTGTTCCCATAACTTGAGTAATAAGCTTCTCAATTTGTTTAGCAGAATCACTAGATTGTTCTGCTAATTTTCGTACTTCATCTGCCACAATTGCAAATCCTCTACCACTTTCTCCAGCACGTGCAGCCTCAATTGCGGCGTTTAATGCTAATAAGTTAATCTGAGAGGTAATACCTTGCATAACATCAATGATTTTAACAATTTCTTCTGATTGTTCTTTCATCGTCTCTACTTGTTTCACACCGCTATGTACTGAATTTTGGATTGTATCCATCTGCTGAATCATTTGTTTCATTAATTTGTTACCACTCTCTGCATCTAATGCTGATTGAGCAGACAATTCATTTACAGAGGATGATGTATTCACTATGCTCTGCATTCCTTGTGTTAACTCTTCCATCGCACCCGCAGTCTGTTCCATTGCTTGCATTTGGCTCTCTGCGCCATTGGCAACTTCTTCAATATCCATAGTGATTTTCTTTGCTGCACCGCTAGATACTTCTGATGCAGATACTACTCCGTCTGCATGTTGGAATAAAAGCTGAATATTATTCTCTACTTCTTGCATATTTGTTCTTAGCCCTGCAATCATCTCGTTAAAATCACTTACTAATATACCTAATTCATCTTTAGCATTATAATCACCATGTACAGTTAAATCTCCCTCTTTTGCTCTTTCCATCATACGACTAACCGTTTGTAAAGGAGCAACTATAAGCTTGCTAATAATATAACTTACTATACATATAATGATTGTAGTAACTACTGCAAGAATGATAAAGGTAATAACGGACCGATCTATCATTTTTTGAGAATCTTTAAATACTTGGTCAGCTAAGTTTGAAACATAAGTTTCTAAATCTACAGCATAACCAGCTAACTCTACTCCCTTCGGTTTTAAGTCCTTTTGAAATTCGTTTACCATTTGAGATTCATTTGTTCCCTTCGCTTTGTCAAACAACTTCTTATATGTCTCCATATAACTTGGCAAAGATTTCTTCATCTTCTGAAACAGCTCATCCTCTTGCTTACTTAAATTAACGCCATCATCATATTCTTTTAATAAAGAATCATATTTTTTAAGATCCTTTTCAACATTACTAATAATCCCTTCTTTATTTGTCCCCTCATTTTGTGACGTTGTAATTAATTCTAGTAAGTTATATTCTAGTGAATTTTGTGTACGAAGCATTCCTTCTAATATAACTGCAGAATTTTGATAATCATCTACTACAATCTCTGTATCGCGCTTAATCTTATTAATAGAATTAATTGCTACACAGCTCATAATTGTCATGCCCAAAACTGCTAATGAGATAAGTAAGAATAATTTATGTTTCACTTTTAAATTTTGTAAAAAATACATATTTCCACCTTTATTCCTTTATATATAGATTTTTAGAATTTTATAGCTTATTATTTACAAAATCTCAATAAAAAGCAATGATAAATATTCCCAATACCAAACTGATATTTCTATAAACAAGAAGTAGCATAATCGCTACTTCTTGTTTTTTTGTTTCTCATATTGTTCAAACGTATGAATTCTTTCGAAAATTGGTGGATGTGTGTATAAGAAAAATTTGACTAACGCAGGTGGATTCACTTGGCTTAAGCTTGTTTTTGATAAATATTGAAAAGTTCTCACACCAGATTTCCCATCTTTCGTCATATTTAAAGCGTATTGATCTGCCGCTCGTTCTTCTATTCGTGAAACGTAGTTTGTTGCTGGTTGTGATGCAAAAGATAATAAAGAGGAAATTAAGAAAAACAAAGGTAAAATTGAAAAACATGCCATTTTGGAAATTTGCAGCGTATCTCCCCATTTTCGAATACACATATTTAAAATACGACTAATTAAATACATACCTATAAACGATATGAAAATATAACTCGCAACGCCCCAATATATATGTTTCATTACGTAATGTCCCATTTCATGGGCCATAATAAATAAAATCTCTTTATCTTTTAATTGCTTAAGCGTTGTATCCCACATTACAATACGCGAGTTAAGGCCAATTCCTGTTACATATGCATTTAACGAATTCGTTTTTTCCGACATATTTACTTCATATACGTGTTTAGCAGGAATGTCAGCTTTGTCTGCCATCGCTAAAATTTTCGTTTCTAACTCTTTATTTTTCAGCGTCGAGAAGTCATTGTAAAGCGGATCAATAATAACAGGTTGCACGAACGTTAAGAAAATTGTAAACGGTACAGAGAGTGCCCATCCTGCTAGCCACCATCTCTTCGGAAATTTACGGATAAGCCATAAAAGAACTGTAACAATGAGTAACATCGTCGCATAATTAACCCAAAAATCGATAACGTGATCTTTTATCCAGCTTTGTGTACTTTGCGTGGAAATACCGTAATCAACGGACACTTTACGGCCGATCCATTGCATCGGTAATGCAAGAATGGTTGTCAGTAGTGATAAATAAAAGAAATAAATCGCAATTTGTAAGACATTTATTTTGGTCGTTTCCTTCGACCACTTCTCAAACTTTTTTGAAATACCGAGCACGAGTACAAATAATAAAATAATCCATTCAAGGGGCGTCGCTAAAAAGAAAAGTAAATTTTTCACGCGCGAATAATCTTGGCTTAGCGTAAGCTCTTTCGCATTCATAAAGGTTTCTGGATCTGCACTCGTTCCTTTATACATGTCCGGAATGAGTTCATGATTCCATCCAAATAAATACCAATATATAAATAACGCAAATCCAACGTACAAAAAAAGCGACCACCCAATAACTTTCCTCACGTTATTCCCTCCTCTATGCTGCCTGTCTATTATTATTGTAAGTTCGTACATGCTAAATTAGAACAAGCTAATTACGAGAATTGCTCGAGAGCCTTCTATTTACATAAAGTGAAACTTTAATCAGTGGGGGTTTTCTTCATCCCCCACTGATTATTAGCCTTCACCAATCGGGCTTTTACGGGCAGTTGATCCCCCGCCTAACTTCTTTGCTGTCACTGAATTTTGAGGTGGGAGTCTTACTGCCCGTTAATGCGGGATAAAAAAAACTCTTCTACATAAGAAGAGTTTTACCTATTTTTAGACACTTTCCTCGGTTCATAATTCGGAATAAGAAAAGCACTTACAAACCAGCACATTAAACCAGCGCCTTTTACATATTTTACATATTCATAGTCTTGAAAAAATAGCGTCGTTATAATAATCGTAAAAAAACCTACTAAAACAAATATATACCCTATTTGTTTCTTCGATAACATAAATACTTATCCCCCTTAAGGCAGTACATCTATTAACAAACTGAAATCTTGTACAGAAAAAGAACTATATTTCATAATACCTTGTACAGCTAAAAGTAAAACAAGACCGATCACACACATATAGTTAACACTTTCGTCACCCTTTTTTTCAGTAACCATGCCACCACTTATACATAAGACCCCTAATAAATGGAGCGCTAAATACATGAAAAAGTAGGCTTCCTCCCAGCGGAGAATAACATTTACTGTCGTTATTAGCACTATGCTAAGTAAAATCAAATAAAAAAACTTATTTGATGATATTGTTTCATTCATATAATTTTATACATTCCTTTCAAATTTAGAATTAATGATGTCTCAAAGCTATAAAGTAAATGATTGTTTTCATACCATAAAACAAAAGGAAAGCTCCCATTACTTTCGCGAATACTTTATGAACCCGCACATACTTCTCTTCATTTTTTCTGAAGATACGCTTCATCATTGCTTCTAACATTAGACCGAATATTATTAAAATCCCTAATACAATAAGAAGAGAAATAATATTTTCTTTTAAATGAGTACTAGAAAATAAGTAATACTCCGGAAACACAATTGTATCTACTACAGGTTAAAAAGCCAATGACAAAAGCCTTTATCACACATATCTGTAATAGACGTAGCATCTATAATGTCTTTCAATATTTTTTCAATCGTTTTCTTCGTCTCATTTATCTCCCACTACATCTGCAAAACTCTCTACCTGCTCTGCGTATATAACTGGCACTTCTTTACTCCAGTATTTGCGGTTAACAAATAAAAAGATGAGTACTAAATTTAATCCTGTTATAAAAATAATCAGTCCTGGAAAGAACGTCGTATAGTTTGAGAAATCTGCAAAACTCATGATCTTTTCTCTACTTACTAGGAACGATGCACAAAGTACAAATGTATTATTTAACATATGTATCGCAATTGGCATGAGTAAGCTTTTCGTACGAATATATACGATTGATAATACGATACTAAATACGGCGGCACCGAGAAAATCGACATGTAATATCGCAAATAAAAGTGCCACTGCAATCATCGCTATACTCGTTCCCCATTTCGCAGCAAAGCGCTGAAGTAAAAATCCACGAAAAACAAATTCTCCAATAATAGGTGCGATAAATACAACCATAATAAATTGATATATATATCCCCCGGCACTATCTACAATCGGTTTGTGTAAAGCATTCATAATAAAATCTGGTGTAATCCATGCAAAGCTGTACATGTATAAAATCAGATACCCGTAACTGAACATGCACAACATAATCGTAATGTATATAACTTGCACCAAGTTAAATGTTTCATTTTTATTAAGAAATAATGAAAATGAAACACGGTGCTTTCTATACTCATAAAAAATCCATGCAATCGGAAGGATATAAAATATAAGTATATTTATAAAAGATGAATTTTGTATATGAAATGTACTTTCTAGCAATTTTTCACTACTTCTCGCTACTAAAATTAATAGTGCAAATACAATTAAAAAATATCTAGCTCGCATCATTTGAAACGGATTCACACTCATCTCCTCCCCTATGTTACTTTTATCATATCATTTGATTCTTAATTTTTTATAAAAGAAAACCTTAAATTTTCCTTAAAAATTCCATATGTTACAAAAAGATGATATGATATTCGAGGAAATTAAGGGGGATTCTTATGTATCAAGCAAATATATTACTCGTCGATGATGAAACAGCAATTTTACAACTACTAACTACCATTCTTGAAAAAGAAGGTTTTTCTCATATTACAACTGCAACATCAGCTGAATTAGCTTTATCTCTCATCGAACAAAACAATTACGATTTAATTATTTTAGATGTCATGCTTCCTGGACAATCTGGTTTTGATATTTGTCCAATTATTCGCCAACAAACAGATTGTCCGATTTTCTTCCTATCAGCGAAGGCATCTGATCTAGATAAAATATCTGGATTTTCATACGGTGCAGATGATTATATTACGAAGCCATTTAATCCATTAGAAGTCGTAGCTCGTATGAAAGCACAACTTCGAAGACATATGAAACAAACCGTACCACACGAACAAAAAGCACACTCCATTTCATTTGGGAGATTTGAAATTGATCAACATTCCGCAGAACTTACAGTAAATGGACACGTTGTCGAATGTTCCGCTCAACTGTTTCAACTACTACTCTTCTTTTGTGAGAATCCGAACTACGTATTTTCGAAAGAAGAAATATACGAAAAAGTTTGGGGAGCACCCGCCTATAATGGCGATGACAATACTGTTATGGTCCACATTCGAAAGCTACGCGAAAAAATTGAACAAGACCCAAGTAAACCAGAATACATAAAAACTGTTCGCGGACTTGGCTATAAGTTCGTTACAAAGTAGGGTGACAATATGAATCTTAATAAACGACTTATCATCCAATTTATACTGCAACACGTTTTTGTTTTAGTTACATTACTTATTGCTGTAGTCGCTGCTTTCACTTATTTAATTTTTCTTGTTACTAGTATTTCATACGAACCTAATATTCCGGATTCTGATAGTTTTACAATTTCAAGATATATCTCTTCAGAAGATGGCGATATTACGTTAAAAAAGGAAGTAAAAGATTTAATTAAAGAGAAAAATGATTGGATTCAGATTGTAGAAGAAAACGGCAAAGTCCTCTATCAATTTAATACACCAAGTGATGTCCCAACTTCTTATACGAAAACATCTTTACTCGCACATATACAGAATCATATAGAAAGCCCTTATACATTTACATATTGGGAAATTGAAGTAGAAGAAAAAAACGTACTTGTTATTTATGGCGGTATGTTAAAAAGTAATGCATTACTAAAAACAATTCAGAAAGAACACCCTTCTGTATCTACAGATTCGTTCACATTAACGGAACAAGAAAAACAGCTACTCTCTAAAGAAAAAGCAACAATGCAAATATTTAATCATAATGGCGAAGAGGTTTTTTCCTATCCGACTGGAAAGAAAAAAACACTTTCAACAATACAGACTGCTCTTAACGAAAAAGAACCGTGGAATCATAAAGAAAACACGTCTAGCTTTTACGATGCAAATAGCGGTCAGCTTCTCGTCATTACCGCAAAAAATGAACGCTACTACCCAGATGATGAAATTGAGGATATATTTACTAAGAAGTTTCTAATTGGATGTGGATTAATCCTTCTTATCGTCTTTGTTTATTTAGTCATTCTATCTATTTGGTACGGAAATAAGTTCGGGAAACCGTTACTACACGCAATGCGTTGGCTTAAAAATATCGCTGGTGGAAAATATGAAGAGCCTGTTAATAAAAAAGGAAAACCAGTTCGATTCAGGCGATCTGGTAAAGAAAAATGGTCATTTCGCTTATTTAGAGATGTTACTAGCTCACTAGAGCACCTTTCAATTACACTCAAAAAAAATGATGCGATGAGGCAAGTACTGCAGCAAACACGTGAAGAATGGATTACCGGTCTAACGCACGATTTAAAAACACCACTTAGCTCTATATATGGCTACGCATTATTACTAGAATCAAAGCAGTATAACTGGACTGATCGTGACATGCAGCAATTCGGCAGCGTTATGAAAGAGAAATCTCAATATATGACTACACTAATTGACGATTTAAGCTTAACGTATCAATTAAAAAATAACAGCCTTCCTGCCCAGCACGTAAACATTGAAATGAATCAATTCGTCCAAAAAGTATTATTACAATTTATTAATAATCCGACACTGCAAAATCAAAATATTGAATTCGTACCGAGCTCAAATAAAATTCAATATTTCATTGAAGAAAAATGGTTCCAGCGTATTATCGAAAACTTACTAGCAAACGCTGTGAAACATAATAATGAAACGACAAACGTAATCGTAAAGCTTTCGCAGGATGTAAATTCATTTACACTATCTATTTCAGATAACGGAAAAGGAATGGACGATAAAACGAAAGAACTTCTATTCGAGCGATATTACAGAGGAACGAATACAGAAGAAAGCAACATCGGAACCGGACTTGGTCTCGCCATTACGAAGCAGCTCGTTCATGCCCATAACGGGACAATTTCTATTGATAGTGAACTCGGGAAAGGAACGACGATTGTTCTTGTATTTCCGTTTCGTTCGTAGGAAAGGCGCTATGTGGCGTCTTTTCTCTTTTGGAGTGATTTTTTGGTAAATGAAATTATGTCGCGTGTCTTTTATCAGTGGTTCGTCGGTAAAAGAAATTATATCGGCGCAACTCGAAATATATCAGCGTTTTTTCAAATATATCGACCGCAACTCAAAATATATCAGCGATTTTCCAGATATATCGATTTGTCGACAAAAATCATCAAATATAGCAATCTATATGATAAGAGGATCTGTATTTCATACTTCTTACAAAAAACAATTCAATATTCTCCCCGTATTACGGCTAAAAAAGCGAACCTCTCTGGTTCGCTTTTCCCCCTATTATTTCTTCTTCACTGGTAGCCAAAGTTCAATTTGAGCAAACTCACTTTTATCTGCATGGGAACGCTCATCATATAGTTCAAACTCTGTAACGCCGCAATGTTCATAGCCTGAATGCGGGAACCATTCTGAGAATACAGCATTCCACGTTTGGTGAATAGACGCTACCATTTCTTCATGAGGAACTTTCGGCGTTGTAAATACGGCATATGTCGCTGCTGGGAATGTACGCTTTGCAATTTCATTTGGTACATTTTCAAAGCCTGTAACTTCCATTCCGATAATATAAGTGAAGTCCCCTGTTTCTAAATTAAAATCAGTACATAATCCAAGCTCTACCCATTGACTCGTATCTTTACGATTCGGAATTGTCGTTCCAAGATCTTTTTGTAAATATTCTTGCCAAAATGCTGGAATGTCTTGGTGGTTTTTCCCTTCTTTACTTGTCGTCTTCAGTTCATAACCTGCCATTAAAAATTCTGGTTTATTTACAATACGATATTCCATTTGTATGCCCCCTAAATACGGATTTAATTTTCTTTGTTTTACATTCACACTGTAATACATCGGTGTTTCAATTTCTTGTTTTCGATATTCACTCGGTGTCATTTGAAATAATTTTTTAAAGGCCCTCGTGAACGTTTCATGAGATTGAAAGCCATGCTCAAACGCGATATCAATAACTTTTTCATCCGTATGAGAAAGTTGATAAGCTGCCCGGGCTAACCTCCTCTTTCGAACATACTCCATTACCGTATCACCTACTAACGCCTGAAATACACGATGAAAATGCGACTCAGAAAAACCTGCAATGCGAGCTAAATTACGCAGCGTCTGTTTTTCCATTACATCTTCCTCAATATAATCAATGGACCTTTGAATTTGTGTTTCATAGCTTTCCATCTCTGTTCACCCGCCTTATATGTATTATGATAAAAGAGAATCCTATCCAATTCTTGACGTTTTTTACTATAATTTTAAAAACAAATGTAACTTTTTTATATGTATTTCGTTGTTATGTATGAAGGGAGGGAAATTAGTGAAACGCAAACAATCATTAGAAGACATTTATTCAGATCATATGCATGATTTATTTCGCTATCTTCTCTCCCTAACCGGAGATTCCCACTACGCGGAAGATCTTATGCAAGAAACATTTTACCGAATGCTCGTCCATATTGACTATTATAAAGGAGAAGAAATTAGACCTTGGTTATTTACAATTGCCTACAACGCCTTTATCGATTGGTACCGAAAAGAGAAAAAATATAAAATAACGAAAATTGAAGAATTCCATTTACCAAACGTGCCAAGTACAGAGCACTCTTATTTTGTAAAACATGAGATTGCTAGTTGGTTAGAAGGTTTATCTTCTCTTCCGCTCGAAAGACGAAATGTCCTGTTACTACGAGATTACTACGGATTCTCTTATAAGGAAATAGCAGAAATGACTGGTCTCTCATTAGCGAAAGTAAAAATTGAATTACACCGCGGACGAAAAGAAGCGAAAAGCATAAAGGAGTGATACAGATGGGTTGTGCAGAGTTTAAAAAACTTTGGGAGAAATATGAAAAAGGAACGCTCACACGTGATGAGCAAGAACAGTTAGAAAGTCATATAGAAACTTGTGCAGAATGTGAAGCTCATTTAGATGAATTACTTACGAAGAGTGAACCCGTAAAGAAAAAATTACCGCCAAAAGATCTTAAAGTTCCTTTTTGGAGAATTAAGTGGAAACATCGGTTACAAACGTTTGGTTTTATATTATCCATTTGCATCGTTATATATATAATCGGCGGGGTATTATCAGCCTTTTATTTTCAAGCTAATAATGATAAAAGGCTAGAAGAAATTAGAGAGGTTCCTTCACTTGCACTTGAAGCAACGATCCCAAATAGCCGCGTTATGGGGGGCGGAACAAGTGTAGAAGCTTTTTTCCGTACGAACAGCAGCTTTGATTTAGTAAGAACCGTCGGTAAAAAAGAAATGCCACTCGGTACAGTAGAAACAAAAAGCTTCTTATCATCTGTAGATGTCACGAAACAAACTTGGATGAATCCGTTCTATCAACCAAAGCTTTTCTTTGTTCATCCTAAAACAAAGCAGGGTGATGATTTAAAGGATTCCTCAAAAAAAGTATGGGATACACTTGCAAAAGTACATGATGGCACGGTTGCAGAAGTAGCAATTTCTTTTGATAAAGCTTACACTTTAAAAGAATTAGAACCGCTTTTATATAGCATATTTGAAGCACAAGAACTCCCCCCAACTCCTGTATGGTACGCTTTAGATACAGGACAAGAAAGAAAAAATGCAGAAGACTATATCCTCCATGGCGGAGAAACTATAGGATTTCCAGAACATGTAAGATTCCTCGGTAATGAAACTGACAGGCAGAAAACGCAAGAAGACAAAGTAATCGAAATGATGCGCGTCCTTTCTACCCATAAAAAAACGGTAAGCAAAATAGCTGCGCTTCCAGAAAACGAACTAAACTTAGATAAACGTTATCAATATGTAAAAGATAACGGCGTAAAAGTATATGGCATTGTCATTACCGGCCCGTCGAAAGAATTATTAAAATTACAAAACTCCCCGCACGTACGTTATGCGACTCTTGGAGATATTGAAGTTTGGAATTGGTTTGATAATTAACAGGAAAGAAGTAGAGCATCCAAAAGTGATGCTCTACTTCTTTTTAATTAGAAATCACTTTCACATACATCCCTCTCACCGATTTTTCATAAGCGATATCGCTCATCTCTCTTATTTTTTCTGATACGACAGATGACTGAACGATTTTCCCTTCACGAAGTAATGGCGGGTCAATAAGACGGACTTTATTTTTCTGATGTAAATCATACTCACTTCTATCTTCTCTTACTTTTACATTTGGATGGACTTTTCTTAATAAAGCATGTACTTCTGAATCGTTACATAGCTGCAATTTTACTATAAGCTCATGATCTTCAAGAAGAAAATCATCTGCATGAATAACTTGTTTATGAAGAGCTAACTTTAACGTCTTAGCTAACATATCATTTCCGTAAATATTAGTTGGTTGCATAAAGAAATCGATTACTTCTTTGTAATACGTTTCTGTAAACCATTCTGCCATTTTGATATTTTGAAGAACCATTTTCCCATCTACTTCGATGACATCCGATAAAAAATTGTGAACTTCTTCTAAAGAAACATATCCGCATGTATACATATCTCGTAATGTGTAATCCACCCGGTCTGCACATAATTCCGGCGCGGATCTTTCCAGTAACGTCCACTTCGAATCATCTAACAAAATATCTTCATAGTTATAACCATACTTTGAAAGAATTGCTGGAATTTCTGAGTTTTTCACAACAGAACTAAATATCTCTTCATGATAACTTTCATTCATATTATCAAAAACGTAATCTATTACATGAGAAAAAGTAGTATGTGATACGTCATGCAGTAAACCAGCAATCTGTTCTTCTACTGAACCACCTAGTTTTTTAACTAACAACATAACACCAACTGAATGATCAAAGCGCGTTACATTCCATTTCTCGTTCATTAAGTAACTTGCTCCGGCTTGATGAATCCCCTTCAACCTTTGCACTGGTTTACTTAAAATTAATTCTTTTA
The DNA here is from genome assembly GCF_016483605.1 of Bacillus cereus group sp. N11. Classification (NCBI taxonomy): domain Bacteria; kingdom Bacillati; phylum Bacillota; class Bacilli; order Caryophanales; family Bacillaceae; genus Bacillus; species Bacillus cereus group sp. N11. The sequence continues at coordinate 40,381 of NZ_JAEHBN010000007.1, read as the reverse complement.
ACACTTGATCTACTTCAAATTCTCCGTATAGTACATCTGATATGATCACTTACAGTCCCCCTTTTCAAGCAGAGTCTTTTTATAATATCTCTTTTTTAAAGAAGAGTAAATATACTATTCTGTCATTCCAATATGAACGTTCTGTTTTCAAAAAAGCGGTCCTCTATTCTCATCAAGTTAAATCATAAAAATTAAAATATTCCCACAGTTCTTCTTTTTTGTTTTAATAGATTCATAAATGCATATTCATTTAAAAACAGAAATAATTGGAAATCGCTTCACCATTATAGTATGAAAGGTCGGATAACTATGGATAGTTATTTTCCAAAAGCGGGGAAGCTCATTGGTGGAATCATTATACTTCTTATTTTACTTTCATCTCTTTGGCTTATATGGATCGGAGAAACAAACATTCGTTACAGTGGGGATCATACGGGCACACTGCCTTTTTGGAACAAGTGGATCCCTGTTATTGTCGGTATACTCCTTGTTCGTTTCTTACCATCTCATCATAAAAACTATAATCCCCTTCAACAATTTGAACTAAGGCGCATCATAATTCAAACTGTTATTTTATTCTCGAGTGGTTCCCTCTTCACGATTTGTCTCCTCACCACGAACTTTGAAGGAATGACATTACAATTGTGGTTTATGATATTTAAAATTATTTTATTATTATTCACTCCATTCATGCTTCTTTTGTTTTATAAAAGTAACCCCGAAAAAGAACGACAAAAGCCTGTAAAATCAACGGGAGGTAATAGATGGTATCGGTTTACACCACTTATTGTCATTATAGTCTGGGGTTACTTCAACTTCTTTTCTACATTCTCTACACCATTTGTTTCAGCGAGAATGGAACCCACGATTTTAATCTTAATTTTACTTGTAGGATTTCTTATAAATAGTGTACTGGAAGAGCTTTTTTATAGAGTTTGGTTGCAAACACGTTTGGAACTATTACTAGGTACTTGGCCGGCTATACTTCTTACATCATTGTTATGGGCAAGCTGGCATATTGCATTACACGGCTCTGGTCATTGGGATATTGATACAGCTACGGTCATTGTGAACCATGGTATCGTAGGTCTATTCCTTGGATATTTGTGGGCGCGTTATCGCAAGGTATGGGTAATTATTATTGTTCATGGATTAATTAATGCACATCCACAACAACTAATTGAGATTATATTCAAGTAAAGGTCGCGATTACGAAATAAAAAATAAAAGGGATTATACATATTAATCATGTATAATCCCTTTTATTTAACCTTATTCAAACGTAACTTCTACCTGCACAATCTCCGACCTACTACCAAGTCTAAGCGGCGGTCCCCAAAATCCGAATCCAGAAGAAACAATTGCGTGGAATGCGCCTTTTTGTGCGTATCCCCAGTCTAGCTCGTACATTCTTCTCGTTACAATATGATTTGGTGCCATTTGTCCGCGGTGCGTGTGACCGGATAATAATAAGTCTACACCTGCCGCTGCTGCTTGTTTTAACTCGAATGGCTGGTGATCCATCGCTATAACAGGCATCGATTTATCCACTGTATTCATAAGTTGTTCAAAGCTTTGGCGATCTCGCTCTGTTTTATCTCTTCTTCCAACGAGATAAAAGCCATCTTCAATTGTGATCACTTCATCTAAAAGAATACGAATATCAATCTTATCCATCTCTTGTAAAAACTCTGGAACCGCTCTGCCGTAGTATTCATGGTTTCCTAAAACACCATATACGCCTAATGGAGCTTTCATTTGTTTCATAATATGACCCATGTTTTTTTGAATGAATACTCCTGGATGATCATCGATAATATCACCTGGCAGTAAAATAATATCAGGTTCCATTTCATTTACATGACGAACAAGTCTTTTCAAATGCGAAACGCCAGACAGTTTACCGAAATGCATATCAGAAGCCATCGCAATACGTAAACTTTTACGCCCCTCTACCTTTTTCGGTATGTGCACTTCGTATTTTCTTACTACTGGACTATACGCATTAAATACTCCATATGCAAAGATAAAGATAAACGCAGCTAACACAGCCGCCCCTGTCCAAATAATTGCTGTTTCTTTCTCAACCGAAAACTGTAAAAGAAAGACTGTTATATCAGCTAACGGCAATAACATAAGGGCGTATTGTATGACTGCAAACCAAATTGAACCAATCGTTCGAAGGAATGGGAGAAACTTAAACACTTGCACGAGAATATACGCATAAGAAATAAATCCGACTACGAAAGCATAATACCCCCAGGACTCCCAGCCAAATACTGCATGAAGCCAAACCCATCCGTTCCAGCCGATGTAAAACATAAGTAGCGTGTATATAATTAACATAGTAAATATATTGAAATAACGAAGATTCTTCACAGCTAGCCTCCTTATTGATTTCTTCTATTATAACTTGTTATGCACGTTTAACGTAAATATTAAGCACAGCAATCTTCACAATAAAAACATTGATAAGCACATCGTTTTAAAATTTTTAGGAACTGCTGTAATGGGCATTTTAGAATCTTACGTGTTAGGTGAAATTGATAATGATATTGAATATGTTGCGATGCAGGTTGGGTTGGAAACAACGTAAAAGATGTTGATCAAAAAACATTTAATAAATCATTTACACTAGATTGAAAGAATAAAAAATTAGTAGAGAAAAAATAAAGAAAACCGAACCGCCACTTAGATGACGGTTCGGTTTTTAAAGTTCATTACCTTACTTTCAACAATTGAGCTAGCTCTTTAAGACTCCCTCTCAAAGAAAGTTCGTTATTTATGTTAAAATATTGCGAGTAAGTTTCTGTCCTTAACGATTTTATCACGTATTAAACAAAATCATTTAAAAACGAAGAAAGGATGGTACTAACATGGAAAACTTATCAGATTTACATAAAGAGGAATCAATAAAATCCTTACAGTCCACAATCCGTAAACTCGAAAGTGCCTTGTCACAAATGACTCAGAAAGGCTCAAATACTACGTTAGTAAAGAAACGCCTTCAGGCAGCTTGTATCGGCTTAGCAATGCTAGAGAGTGTTTGGAATCAAAAACCTCATCATTACAACCAGGAAGATTTAGCAGCAGCTCGCAATGTTCTTACCGGTTTGCTTCCATCAATTGAAAAAATTTACGTTAAGTCAAAGGTTGGTAGTCCTCAAAGAACTCTTTTAGAAAGAAGGATTAAATCGTTGGAACTTGCTATTCAAGCGATTAATAACACTTCTAATGAGTAACTTTTCCAACTAAAAAGTGGCAGGTGCTTTCATTCATTAAGAACAAAACAACTGTAAAGAGCCTTACTACAAACGTGTAGCAAGGCTTTTATTTCGAGCTTTATTATTTATAAGTACAATTATAAGCAGATTAATTTATCGTCTTAACCCCATTGTACTCATCCTTTTATTGATAATTATTATCAATAAATATCAAAAATAATAAACATCCCATCAAATGATGAATGTTTATTTATTACACAAATATGCTTTACGATCATTTTTAAATAATAAATAGTGCGCTGTATGAACTTTCCTCTCCAAATAATCAATTGAATACATACCAGATGGATCTACTAAATCACCAATTGCTCCTGAAAGCTGGTCAATTACTTTCTGCAGTGTTTCTAAGTTTTTCTTCTCATTTTCAGCGTTCATTTCATCCATAATGTCACAAATAAGATATTGCACTCGCCGCAAACGTAATTCCTTCTGCTCCATGTATATCTCCTCCCTACTAGTCATATTACGGTTTAAATATATGGCGTCATAGCTTAACCAATGCAAAAAATAGAGGCAACCAACTTCATAAAGCTGGTTGCCCCCATTCTTACACTTGCATCGCTTTTTCTCTCAAAGCTCTTCTTAACAACTTACCCGTCGTATTCTTCGGCAATTCTGTTAAAAACTCTATGCTCATTGGCACTTTATATTTTGCTAAATGTAACGTGCAATAATGCATCAGCTCTTCTTCTGTTACGTTCGTTTGTTTCAGAACGACGAAAGCACGCACTGCTTCTCCTAAGTTTTCGTCTGGTACACCAATTACGACAACTTCAGCTACTGATTCGTGCGTATATAGTACCTCCTCTACTTCACGAGGGTAGACGTTATAACCACCAACTAGGACGATATCTTTTTTACGATCAACGATATAGAAGTAACCTTCTTCATCCATTTTCGCTAAGTCTCCTGTATATAGCCAGCCATCTTTTAATGTCGCAGCTGTATCTTCTGGTGCATTATAGTAACCCTTCATAACGTTAGGTCCGCGAACGATTAATTCACCGACTGCGCCGACAGGTACTTCTTCCCCAAGTTCATTTACAATTTTATTTTCTACATGCCAAATATTTGTGCCAATCGACCCTGGTTTACGAGGACGATCTAGCGGATTGAAACAAGTAACTGGTGATGCTTCTGATAAACCGTATCCTTCTGAAACAATAACGTTAAAACGTTTTTCAAAGTTTTGCAGAAGAGCAACAGGCATCGATGCACCACCGGAAATACAAAGGCGAAGCGTCTTCACATCTTCTGCGCTTGCTTCTTCAAATAAATATAAATAATTGTACATCGTCGGTACGCCAGCAAAGATCGTTGGTTCGTACGTACGACAAATACGGAATACTTCTTTCGGACTAAATTTCGGTAACATTAAAATCGTTGCCCCGTTCACAATCGGTGCATTTACCGCAACTGTTAAACAGAATACATGGAACATCGGCAGTGCCGCAACGACGCGATCATCGGCCGTATATTGTAAATACGACGCCACATCGCTTGCGTTACTATATAAATTTTTATGTGTTAACATAGCACCTTTTGGTTTTCCAGTTGTGCCTGAAGTGTAGAGGATAACCGCTACATCTTCTTCATCTAGTTCCGGACCTTCGTAAGTCGCATCTCCAGTTCCTATAAAACTAGTAAACGTTTTCATTTTTTCGGTTTCTATATGATTAAAATCTGATGAGGTTTCGCATATGATGATGTTCTCTAGTGAAGGAAGTCTTGTTGTAAGAGATTGTATAACAGGTAGAAGGACGTCGAGTACGATGATTGTTTTTACATCTCCATTTTGTAAAATATAATGCATTTCGTCTGCTGTATAAATTGGATTAACTGGTATAACAGTTGCCCCGGCTTTCATTGTTCCGTATAAACCGACTAAAAAATGTGGTGAATTCCCAACAACTAATGCGACATTGTCCCCTTTTCCAATGCCCATTTCTGCTAAATTGCTAGAAAACCTTGTGACCATTTTGTTTAATTGGTCATATGAGACCGACTGATCCATAAAAACATAAGCCGGTTTATCCCCCTTCTTTTTTGCCGTTTCAGCCAAAGATTGAACGAGATTCACACAAACCCCACCTTTATAAAATTTAGAATATTTAAAAATTCTAAATTAATTATATTAAAAGAAAATTAAAGTAGCAAGTAATATCCTATTAACTGCATATACACGGCGTACTTCCTATTGAATAACTTTGGGAAAATATAGTGATTTCACTTACCAGCAAATTATTAAAAGAGGACAAAAATCATTGTAGGATAATATGCACCTATCGTTTCTCTAAGCTTTTCAAGTTCTTCTTTATTTAAACTTGTATGCTCTCCATACAAGTTTATCGCGTCCGCTCCATTTTCATGAAAGTACACTGTAACATATACTATCGGTAACCCTGTATCGTCTTCATCTATAGACAAGACAACATCTGGTATTTTACCAACAGTACTAAACATTTCATTTCTTTTCCATTTCTTATTTTGAAACATAGTTTGTATATCATCTATCTTTCGTTTGTTATCAGTATGCGTATAATATATAACATTATCCTTCGCTGGTTTTCCAATAGATAAAGTTGTACGACTTGAGGAGGTTTCATCGTTACACGCTGTCATCCCGATGAGGAAGCTGAGCAATAATACAACGCACATTATTCTTTTCATTTTGATCCACCTCCTTTTATTATGTATATTCCTTTATAAGGGGCAGATGACTTGTGAGTGGTGTTTTGAGGAAGATATTTGTGATAAGTGAAATTATATTAGCCGCAACTCAAAACCAAAAGTGACAATCCACACAAAAAGAAAGAGGCTGCCCTTTATGACAGCCTCCCCCATTTTTAGAAGAATAAATGTAAGAAATCTTCTGTTGTAATATTACCGAAGTAGCGTGCGATATCTACGCCTTCTAAAGCTGCAGTGAATGCATCTTTATCGAACTGTACGCCTGTTAAGCGTTCTTCAATGTCATGAACATCTAGTGATCCGAAGAAGTCACCGTAAATTTTACATTCTGTTACTGTTCCTTTTTTCACTTCAAGACGAACGTCAACTTGTCCAACTGGGAAACGGTGCGAATGTTGTAAGTTGAACTTCGGAGATTTTCCGTAGTTCCAATCCCAATTGCGGTAGCGCTCTTCAGAAAGTTTGTGTATTTCTTTCCAATCCGCTTCTGTTAATTCGTACGTTGGAATTTCTGTTTCACCTTCGAAAATGGTTTCTAGAAGAAGTTGTCTAAACTCTTCTGTCGTCATTTTTTCGTTTAAGAACTCTGTAATATTCGCAACGCGGCTACGGATTGATTTAATTCCTTTTGATTGGATCTTATCCATTTTTACTTTTAATGCCGATACAACGTGATCGATTTCAGAATCAAATAGTAACGTACCGTGACTGAACATACGACCTTTCGTTGAGAACTGCGCGTTACCTGAAATTTTTCTTCCTTCAGCTAAAATGTCGTTACGACCACTTAGTTCTGCATTTACGCCTAGTTTACCAAGCGCTTTCGTTACAGGCTCAGTAAATTTTTTGAAGTTGCTGAAACTATCTCCATCATCTTTCGTAATAAAGCTGAAGTTTAAGTTTCCTAAATCATGATATACTGCGCCTCCGCCTGATAGACGACGAACAACATGAATACCTTGTTCTTTTACGTAATCTGCATTAATTTCTTCTACTGTGTTTTGGTTTTTACCAATGATAATCGAAGGCTCATTAATGTAGAACAGTAAATACGTTTCGTTAATATCTAAATTCTTCACACAATATTCTTCAATCGCTAAGTTTATCGTAGGATCTGTAATCCCTTTATTATCAATAAATAACATCGTATCACCTCATGAATTCCATACGTAGCCACTATGCGCTAACGTAATATGGCCACTGAAAATTTGTTTTGCTTCTGTTACTAAATCAGATGGGTTTCCTATATGCGGTAAGTGCGTTAATAAAAGTTCTTTTACATTCGCATCTTTCGCAATACTTGCCACTTCTGTACTATTCATATGCCCTGCTTTTGCAGCCTCTTGATGTGCATACATATTACACTCACAAATGAAAAGATCCGCATCTTTTGTGAATGGAATAAATTCAGGAATATAACTGGAATCTGCGCTATATACTACAGCGTTACTACCAGCTTTAATACGCATCGCAAAGCATGTAACAGGATGAACAGTTTTTAAGAATGAAATAGAAAACGGTCCAACTTGAAGTGTTTCTTCTGGGTTGTACGCGATTCCTTTCGTATGCGGTGCATGCGTTAAAGAATGGAATCCATTCTCGTCAAACGTATGACCGTATATTGGCAATTCCGGTAGTTGTCCCTTTGTCGCACTTGTAATTAATCTCGCATATTGCAATACCCCAATGTCTGCAACATGATCGTGGTGGTAATGCGAAAGTACAACTGCATCTATATGAGATGGTGTTATATATTTTTGAAGCTGTGCTAGTACACCACTACCACAGTCTACAAGTAAACGAAAACCATCGTGTTCAAACAAATACCCCGACGTTGCTTCTCCCGCTTCTGGAAAGCCGCCCCAAAAGCCGACAACAGTCATTTTCATATGTATCCATCCTTTCTAAAACCGAGTAGGAATGCAGTTTTTCTCCGTACTTGAGAAAGTTTTTTACTTACATCCTACATTGTTAACTATAATCCATTTCCTAAACTTTTTCATTAATTTTCAATTTGTTATAAAACAGTTGTTGACTTTTATTTTTTGTACTAATACAATGATAGTAAGAAATGGAAATGGAGGAATTGACATGATCGATCAACCAATGGAGTTTTTCAGAAATTTACCGACGAAAACTTGTGCGCACTGCGGGAAAGAAATTGATGAGCAGCACGAAGCATACCATAACAAATGTGATGACTGCGTTCACGAAGAGTAGTAGTTTGTGAACAGAAAAAAAACCTAGCAGACATAGTCTACTAGGCTAATAACATCGTATCCTTCATCGTTGAACCTTTCACCAAGAGCTCCAGTTCAAACTCATACAATTCTTTTTTACGATAATTTTTCGTATGGATTTTATCCATCATCAGGTCGACAACTTTTCGAGCCATTTCATCAATTGGCTGTTCAATTGTCGTAATACCTGGCTCAGTAATCTGCGATAAAATTTGATTATCAAAACCGATAACAGCGAGATCCTCTGGAATACTCCAGTTATGGCGCTTCGCCTCTGAGATAATTCCAGCTGCAACCTCGTCGCCTCCTGCCAAAATCGCGGTAGGATTTTTTTTGTCCTTTAATACTTCATGGAATATTCGCTTCCCATCATCCCAAGAGAAAGCGTTTTCAAGAAAATCAATCGCTTCTACTTGGCGGCTCTTCTCAGTTATTGCACGTAAAAAGCCCATTTTCCGCTGTTGGCTAACAACTTTGGTTTCGTTACCACGGCAAAAAATAAGATTACGATATCCTTGTTCTAATACATGATTGGCAGCTATGTATGCTCCTTGTGCATGATCAAATTTCACTGTTGGAACATTTGCTTCCTCAATATATTCATTACATAACACGATTGGACCGTGCTGTAAGTACGGCTCTACATCTTCCCACGGATTTTCTAGTGAACATAGAATAATCCCATCTACTTGTTTCGTAGATAATAATTGTAAATACTCCATCTCTTTTTCTGGTAAATATCTTGTTTGACAAATAATCAGTTTATATTTATGCTCAGAAGCAGCAATCTCGATTGCTTCAATAAATCTACTAAAAAAAGGATTTGTAATCCTTGGAACAAGCACCGCAATTGTTTCTGTTTTTTGTTTACGAAGCCTTCTCGCCGCAGAATTAGGAACGAAGCCTAAATGCTTCATTGCTAATTGAACCCTTTTTTTCTTCTCATCTGAAACATATGGATGATTATTGATCACCCTAGAAACCGTTGTCCTTGATAACCCCGCTAATTTCGCCACGTCCTCGATAGTCGACACGAAATTCTCCCCCTTTGCATGAAAACGTTTTCTTAAATTGATTATATAGTATATTATTGGAAACTGCAATATCGGTTGTTATGATTTTACTATATTAATATTATACATAGGGAAAAGTCTGTTAATAGTAGGGGAAAATGTATTACTTTTAGAAATTTACAGTGATCATATTTATAAAAATAAAGGATGATATTTCATGAATCGAACGGATCGTTTATTAGCGATATTAATTGAATTACAAAGAAAACAAACTGTTACAGCACAAAGTTTAGCTGGAAAATTTGAGACAAGTATAAGAACTATTTATCGAGATATGGATGCACTTAGTGAATCTGGTGTCCCAATTTTTGCAATGCCCGGCCACGGCTACTCATTAATGGATGGATATTTCTTACCACCCATTCAGCTTACCCCTGAAGAGGCTGTTACCCTTTTATTAGGCGGTGATTATATCGAGAAAACTTTCACTTCTTCTTTTTCTGCACATGCACAATCGGCAAAAGAGAAACTTGAGGTTATCCTCCCTACTGATCAAAAAAAGAAAGTTGAGGGGTTACGAGGTACTTTCCGTTTCCTTTCTCCTATATTTTCAAACCAGCAAGCCGAGCAAGAAAAACTAGAGAACCAACTTTTCTTGCTACAAGAAGCAATTCAAAACGAGCAAGCTATCTCTTTTTCTTATCGTAAGCCAAGAGAAACCACAAAAATAGAGCGGACTGTTCATCCTTACGGTTTAGTCAATATTTCAGGAATTTGGTACATCGTTGCTCATTGCTTACTTCGGAAACAAATACGTAATTTTCGTTTAGACCGTATGGATACATTACAGCAAGAACAAGAATTTTTCACAAAACCGAAGGACTTTTCTTTACAAAACTATAAGCCTGAAAGCAATCGTACTGTTACAATCCATTTATTGTTTCCATCTCATATTGCACATAAAATTATTGAATCACGATATTTTTTTATAGATTCATATGAACATAGAGATAACAGTTTTCACGTCTTTTTGAAATCAAGAAACATAGACGAAGTGTTTCAATGGGTATTGAGCTGGGGAAGCCAAGTGCAAGTACTTGAGCCAAAAATTCTTTCTGAGAAAATCCGTGATGAAGCAAAAAAAATGTTAAAACTTTAATTTCACTACTGACATAATGTTGTCAGTATCCCTCCTTTATAGTAGGTATTAACAAATACATTTTCATAAAAAGGAGTTAACAATATGAATAAATTTGAGGAGTTAGCAACGTATTACATAGAGGAATTAGAAAAATACTCTATAGAGCAATTTAGGATGAAGCCTTCTAGTGAGGAATGGTCTCTCGGTCAAATGTATAATCATTTAATTGCTTCCACATACATGCAATTAGATGCAATCACAAAATGTAAAGGCGAAACACCATCAGTAACTAACAAAAAAACGGATATGGGTGAAAAAGTATATAAACTTGGTGCTTTCCCAGACATACAAATCAAAGTACCAAATCATCCTGGATATACGCCAGAAAATCCAATTAACAAAGAAGAAGTACAAGAGCGTTTTCTGAAATTAATTACAGTTGTTAAAGACATTGAACCAACAATTACTTCTATTCGAAGTGCTTGTAAAGTCGAACACCCTGGGCTTGGTTACTTAAATGCGGCAGAATGGTTTCAGCTCATTTCTATGCATTTTGCACATCATCTTCGTCAGAAAGAAAGATTGGAAACAAAAGTTTTATAATTCTACTTCCCACATATCCTTACAGTTTAGATATTTCCTGCATAAATCCAGCCATGCTCGCTAATAAACTAGTGAAAACGAAAAGTGCAAGAATAAGAGGAATAAGTAATAACTAACTGTAAAGATGAAAAAAACACCTTCACAGGTGTTTTTTTCATCATAGAAATATCTTAAAATAGATATCTATTGTCATTTATTCAATTAAAAATCTTTGTTACATCATAACGCCATCATTTTTGAATGAATACCATTTTCCATTAATGAAATGTTTGCCCACTGCCATTGCACCATTGGATTGTAAATAGTACCATTTTCCATCTTTTTGTAACCAATTTGTTTTCATCGTTCCATCTTCATTCAAGTAGTACCATGTGCCATTCACTTGTACCCAACCAGTTGTCATTGGGCCATCATAAAAGTAATACCACTTGCCATTGTAGTTTAACCAACCTTCATGATTCGCTCCACTTTTCTCATCAAAGTAACACCAGTCACCATCCACTATTTTCCATCCAGTCACCATAGATCCATCTGGATTAAAATACCATGAAGTGCCGCCTTCAGCTAGTTTCCCTGTACGCATAGCACCACTGTCATCGAAAAAGTAGCGCTTTCCTCCTTCATCTAACCAACAGTCTTTCCATCCATTTTCTGAACTTTTCATCGTGCCATTTGAGTTCAGATAATACCATTTTCCATTATCTTTTACCCAGCCTGTTTTCATTGTGCCGTCTGTATTCATGTAGTACCATTTTCCATTATCTTGTACCCAACCTGTTTGCATCTTAGCACCCGCTAAATAATACCAACTTCCTTGATAGTTTAGCCAACCATTATAAGCAGCTCCATTACCAAAGTAATGCCACTGATTATTAATTAAATTCCACCCTGTTGCCATCGACCCATCTGCAAGGAAATAGACTCCATTAGGATATCCACCTATCCAATTGTTTTTCCACATTTTCCCGTCATCTGGGGTCAAATGATAGGTTTTACCGTTATCTTTAAGAGTACCATAATGTAGACTTCCACCTTGTTGAACGTAATACCAATCTCCTTCGTACTGAACCCAACCTTTATTTGAATACATGGCACCATCTGTTCCTAATAAATAGCCTATATCTGTACCTTCATCTCGAATATATCCTTTTTTCATTTTTCCATTACCATCAAAATAGTACCATTTTCCACCATCTTGTAACCAGCCTGTTTTCTTCATACCTTTTTGGTCATAGAAATACCATGTATCCCCTTCTTTTACCCAACCACTTTGTTGAATTGTCTGCTCTGTTTTTGCAGTAGTCTGTTTCACATTATCTTGTTTTTCAGCATGTGATACCGCCGGAACTATAACCATAGCAGACATTAAAATTGGTAAAATAACTTTCTTCATTTTCTATATCCCCCAAATAATGAATAATTTTTGTTTTTATTTCCACAAACAGTATTATATTACGCTATTTAGATATAATCAATAGTTTTTGTAATATAATCGTAATATTTTTAAATAAAATAAAATAAAAGTAGAATTAACGTCATTAAATTCACTTTTTTGTTACATTGTAGGTGATATTACACATCTATCAACTTAAAATATTACTTGTTCTAAAACGAAAAGGATGAGCCGAATTTTCAGTACTAACTGTAAAAACGTGAATTTTTCATTATGAGGTGATCTATTTTCTTAGGTTGATGAGTATTTGGCAAGCCCCCATAAATAAATGTTTTTGTGGGATTACATCTTCATAAAGAAAAGACACTCTTATAAGAGTGTCTTTTCCATAGTTTTTTAGCAAAAGCAAGCAGCTCCAACGATGATTAATAAAATAAACAATATAACTAATAAAGCAAATTCACCGCAACTACCACCAAAGCCCATAATAGTTCCTTCTTTAGATAAGAGAGGCAAACTAGGAATTACTCATTACATTTATAACTCCTCCCACTTCGTCCAAACTTCTCTCCCATTTATATGGTACATATTATCCTCTCGATCCATAAACCCATGCACGATAAATTCTCTTCTAATCGTACAAAAATCATCATGATATTGTTTTATGAACACATTTATTTCTTTCTCTGTATATTGATTTTCAACGTTTAACTTGCTAATCAAATGTTCTAATAACACTAACTTTTTCTTTTTTTGACCTGGAATCGATTTTAAACGATTCTCTTTATCGAAAAAGTTACGAATGTTCGTATCCCTAAATTTCATTTCGCTTTCGGTCATTTTGTTATCCTCCATCAGCTTTTAAATAGTGAAACTTTACTGTTTTTCTTTACCGTTTTTCTTTATTCTTTCACTTAAAAAATCAATAAAGTAATATCCACTAATTAAAATGTAATACGTTACAATCATTCCCAATATATCCTTTATGCTCGTATGTTCTTTTTTGTGAAATAAAATCGGATATAGTGTATAAACCAAGAAGGTGATTAGTGGATATATTATAAAATAGAAGCGAGATTTTTGTTTCATCATATCAACTCCCCTATTCTAGTTTTCTCTGTAAATTGCTGTAAGTCCTTTTCTTTCGTTTAGACTGCAATTAGAAGTTAAAGATTATCCTTGTTCCAAAGAAAATACGGATGAACTGCAACTACAGCAAGATGTACAAGCCATTGAAGAATTGAAAAACCTTCTTAAAAAACCTGAATTAACGGAAGAAAAAAGAGCTCAATATTTATTTTCAATTATGGCTTTAACTCCTTACACACAATTGCATGAAATACTTCCCCTCTTGGACGAATCGGATATGTGGGTACAAGAGAGAGCGGCTGAAATTCTAGGTTTCCATAGATACGTGCCAGCTAGCGAAAAACTAAATTGGGTTAAAGAACACGGACAACATAACGGGAAAATGGCAGCTGAATTAGCATTAAAAAGAATAAAAATGGAATGAAAGAACGAAAAGAAAAATGCTCTAGTAACAACAATCTTTATGAACAGATCCAATAAAAAGAGCCTGTATCGATAATCACTGAGTAATTATTGATACAGGCTCTTCATTCCAATGTTTCGTTATTATAAATATTTACCTACAAGGTGCTTTTTTTAAACTTCAATCGATTGATTTTCAACAACATTTCTAAATTGTCGTTTGTGCATCCAAGTTAAGGAAGCGATTGTTCCAAGTGATAATACGACGATAAAGATCATGAGTATTCCTATGTTTTGCCACATGAAGTTAAAGTCTCCGCTTGATACGACTGCTTTCAATCCTGATACAGAGTATGTCATCGGTAACCACGTATTAAATGGTTGTAAAAACTTCGGAATCAATTCTAGTGGGAATGTTCCAGCACTTGTTGTAAGCTGAATAATTAATGTGATGATGGCAATAAATCGCCCTGCATCACCGAATGCTGTTACTAAACATTGAATTAATGCGATAAACGCTAAACTTGTAACGATGCTAAAGAGTATGAAGTATGGAATGCTTTGCACTTCTACACCTAATCCGAACAGTAATATGACATCTGCTACTATCGCTTGAATAATACCGACTGATAGTAAAACGCCGAACTTACTAATAAACCAGCTAAATCCTGATTTTGGAACGCCGACTGTATCGCGTAATGGGTATACGATAGATAATAGTAATGCCCCAACGAATAAACCGAGTGATAAGAAATACGGTGTAAATCCAGTTCCGTAGTTTGGAACTTCCGCTAGTTTCTCTGTCTTCACTTTTACAGGGTTTGCAAACATATCATATGTTTTATCCGTCCCTTTCACTTCACCAGTTTTCTCTGCCCCTTCGCCAAGTTTCTCAGCAAGTTCACCTGAACCATCGTTTACTTTGACGAGGCCATCTGTTACTTTTCCTGATCCATCTGCTAGTTTATTTACGCCGTCGATTAGCTGTGTTGAGCCAGTTGACATTTTATTTAGGCCGCCATTTAGAGTGCCTAATCCAGTTGTTACTTGACTTGAACCGTCCGCTAATTGCGTTATGCCACCTGTCATTTGGTTTGCTCCTACAGATAATGTACCTAAACCACCCGTTACTTGGCTTGAGCCATCTGCTAATTTGGATACTCCTACTGATAATGTATCTAAACCGCCTGTTACTTGGCTTGAGCCATCCGCTAATTTTGTTACTCCTACTGATAATGTACCTAAACCACCTGTTACTTGGCTTGAGCCATCTGCTAATTTGGATACTCCTACTGATAATGTATCTAAACCACCTGTTACTTGGCTTGAGCCATCCGCTAATTTTGTTACTCCTACTGATAATGTATCTAAACCACCTGTTACTTGGCTTGAGCCATCCGCTAATTGATTTATTCCACCTGCCATTTGATTTGCTCTTTCAGATAATGTACCTAAACCGTCTGTTACTTGACCTGAGCCATCTGCTAATTGATTTATTCCATCAATAAATTGGCCGGATTCGTTTTTAAATTTATTTGCGCCTTCTTTTGCTACATTTAAATTCCTTCCAAATCCTTGGAACTTTTCAACAAACCCCTTTTGTGCACTAGCTAATTCATCAATACCACTCGTTAAAGTTTGCAATCCTGCTGTATTCGGTAGTTTGTTTTGTGCATCACTTGTTCTTTGATCTATTTCACCTTTTAATTGTTTTACTTCTTCATTTAATTTATTTGTTCCACCTGCTACTCCGGCAGCTTTTTGCTGAACTGTCGCTGTACTTTTTACAGCAGTTGTTATGAATGGTTGTAACTGCTCTTGATATTCTTTCGGTAAACTTTCAATTTGCTTTTGTAAATTCGCTACATCTTGCGCTGCATTTTTTGCATCTCCTGCTGTTGATTGCGTAAGTTCATTTAATTGATTTACATTTGCCCCAGCTCCATCTATTTTTTCTTTTACTGTATTCAATATAGAAGGGCCTTTCGACTGCATTTCCTCTAAACCGGCAGCAGAACTTTTCACTTTACTATTCAAATCTTGCAAACCCTTTTCAATTTTTTGAGAAGCTTCCTCTAGTTTGCTTTGTCCCCCAACCAGCTGTTCCATACCATTTGATAAATCAGTTGTTCCTGTTTTAAATTCACCAGATTTACTTACTAATTTGTTCAAGCCATCCGTCACTTTCTCAGATCCATCACGTAATTCGCCAATTCCTTTTTGCATTTCACCCGTTTTGCTATTTAACGTATTTAAACCGTCCGTTACTTTTCCGGAGCCATCTACTAATTTCCCTACACCTGCTTTACTATTTAGTGCATGTAAACCACCTGTTACTTTTCCGGAGCCATCTACTAATTTTCCGATACCAGTATTGCTATTTAATACATGTAAACCATCTGTTACTTTTCCTGACCCATCTACTAATTTCCCTATACCTACCTGCATTTCACCTGTTTTGCTATTTAGCGTATTTAAACCGTTTGTTACTTTTCCTGACCCATCTACTAATTTATTTGATCCATCCGCTAATTTCTGAACTCCATCCTTCATCTCCCCAGACTTCCCTCGAAGTGTATGAAGGCCATCCGTCACTTTACTTGAACCATCATGCAGCTCACTTGATCCGTCGTGCAGTTTATTTGCACCTTCCGCTCCATCTGCTAATCCTTTTGAGACGTCTTGAATAGAATCAAACATTTTCTCTGCATATGTTTTCGTTAACGTACTTGCTACTTCACCTTTAATTTTTTCAATCGCTGTTCCGCCAATTTGTGAAGATAAGAAGTTTAAGCTTTCATTTGGAATGTATTCTAAGTTTAATGGCTTTGGATCATTTTTTAATAACGTTGTAGCATTACTTGAGAAGTCATCTGGAATGCGTACTAACATGTAATACTTTCTACCTTCCATTCCCTTTTTCGCTTCTTTTTCACTTACAAATTCCCATTTAAAACTTGTATTATCTTTTAAATTATCAACGAGCCCTTTTCCGACCTCAATTGGTTTCCCATCAAATACTGCACCTTTATCTAAATTGACTACCGCAACTGGTAAATCATCTAACTGTTTATATGGATCCCAAAAGGCCCATAAAAACATACCCGCATATAAAATCGGCACGAATAGAACTGCGATAATTGGAATTAATATTTTTTTGCTTTTTATAATTTCAGTAAACTCTTTACGAAGTAACTGATTCCATTTCATCATTTCTCCCCCTTTATCGAAATGACCAAAATGTTCATTTAGTCATTTTCACCCAAACAAAAAGGCTATACTTATTCATACATATGCCTTATCCCCGAATTTATACTATGCAACTGTTCCTTACTATGAAGTGAATATTTATATTATCCCTCCTAAAATAAATATATGACTACTTTGTTCAAATGGTCACTTTTTATAATAATAAAAGGATTATCTTAGTTTGACAATCCTTTTAATAAATAAAGTTCAAATAATTCTGCAATTTTTTCTTTTTCTAGCGGTTCATGATTTTTTTCCCAATCAAAAATAAGTGATACGTATAGGCGAAGCATAATAAATGCTGTAATTTCTGGGTCACATTTGCTAATTTCACCTTTTTCAATCGCAATCTTTAAATACGATTGAATGACAGAAACGATTTCCACATCTACTTGTTGCATCACTTCTTGTACTTCTTTCGTTCCCATATCGCGCTCTTCTTGAATTAACTTAATCATGAGCTGATGTTCTTTTCTAAATTCCAAGATGCTATATAATGCTTTATGTACATTTTCAAAAAATGAAACATCTGAACGAATTGCGTTTTCTGCCACTTGCTTCATTTCTGTAATTAAATTAGAAATAATTTCGCCAAATAGCTCTTCTTTATTTTTGAAAAAAGTATAAATCGTTCCTTTTCCTACATTCGCTAATTTCGCTACTTGATCCATCGTTGTTGCTTTATAACCGAACGCTGAAAAAGACTTTGTTGCAGCTTCAATAATAGAACGTTTTCGATCTATCGCCACATCGTCACCTCCAAAAATGACCAATTGGATAATATAGTCAATCAGTACATATTTGATATTACCACACGCTTACATTCTATACAAGTTCTCTTTTTTATTATTTCCAGTATAAAAAATTAAAGTCAGTGTATACCATACTGTCCATAGTTTATCAGAAGAAAAGAGAAAAGGAAAAGGTGTTCTAGAGATATACATCTTAAGAACACCTTTTTATCATTTCAACATAGAAAGCATAACCTTCTCTAACTCTTCTTTATTTACATTTTTATCAAATACTGCTTCTCCAGGATCCTCTAAACTATGATTAATAATGACAATTTGATACGCACTATTTTTCCCTTTTGCAGGAACAATCATCTTCATACCTTGTAAATTACTATCTGAGTTATGAGTCGCATAGAATATTTGATTACCTTCTAATTCGTACTGTTCAATGTTTTCTTCTACAACAAATAAAGCATGGAACGGATCTTTACTTTCTCCAAAAACTTGTGATTGATAAGTTGTATAGTTCCCTTTTCCGTTTGTATACTCTAATTCAATAATTAACTCAGGTCTTCTCTTAATAAAATAACTTACCTTTTCATCCTTCAGATTGTATCCTTCGATTGTGTAAGTTGGCTTCTTAATTTGAAAATCAACATGTTCCTGCGCTTCCTTTACCGTGTAATTTATAGATTCGTGCACTTTGTCATCAAATGGTTTTGACTGATCATAAAGTACATATAATTTTTCACGATCAGCTTTTGTTAAACGTTCTTCTCTAAAAATTATTGACTCGTAATCAGAATCTCTCGGAGCACCTTTTTTCTGGATATTAATAACTTTCTTATATAATTTTATGTACTGCTCAAACTCATCTTTTGTTAAAGCCTTTTCAGCTAAATATAAGTAATCCGTCTTTTCTTCATACACTCTTGCTGAATAACGATATTCTTTTTTCGCATTTTCTTCTGTACCAAACAGCATATCTACAGCATTTTGGAAAGCATCCTTTGACTGCTCTACTTTATCCTCTTGTTTTTCTTTCCCTTCCGTTGCACGTGCGTTGAATAAAGAAAGAGATGCTATAGCAACTATAGCAATAACTCCAAGTAAAGAAAGACGATACGATTTCTTTTGGAACTTTTTAATCATAACGATTCTCCTTTTTAGTGTTCGTTTATTTCTACTTAAATTTGCTAGGCTTGGTGCTTGATAGGAATAGTGTTCTAGAAGGGTAATAATTGTATGACCGTATGCAATTTGATCCTCTTTATCTATAAAAGTAAGCGCATATGCATCACAGGCTAATTCTTGATCTTCTCGCATACAGAAATAGGCGTACCAAAGAATCGGATTGAACCAATTTAATAGCAGTAGGCTATACATAATCCAATTTACAGCTACATCGTTTCTCTTAATATGAGCTAACTCATGATAAAAGACATATTGTAATTGTTGCTCATTTAATACTTTCATATGTTTTTTCGATAGTAATACTTTCGGACGAAAGAAACTAAAAACAGTTGGACTCGCAATCTTTCCTGCTAAACGTAATGAAACTGCCTTCTTCATTTTCATAGACTGCTTACAGCGATTAAACACTGTAACGACCTGTTTCTCCGAAATATCCGGTTGTTTCTTTATGTACGAATATAACCGCCTATTTGTAATAAACGTTATGACTGCTAATATGATTACCCCAGCTAACCAAACATACAAAACAATTTTGGATAAAGAAAATGTAGTCTGTTGCTCCGTACTCGTACTTACTTTCTGTTCGCTATTTTTTATCACAGTTTCAGCATTTGATTCTAATTCCACTGCATGATCACTTTCTATGTTCATCATACTCTCATTAGACGACGGCATATTTTTTGGAATAACTTCCGATACGCTAGAACTATAAGAAAGTAATGAATAAATGCTATAAGAGCTATCTGGCGACCATGGTAAAAGGAGTCTTATCATTAATACGATCCACAGCATATATTGCCACCGGGGCGTTAATTTATTTCTAAATAGAACTTTTATACATAAAATAAATCCAACTAATATGCTGGCCATAAGTGACGTTTCTATAAGCCAATCAAAAAAATGAGGAAGGTATACATTTATAAGCGTGTCTATCATTTTTATCGATCCTTCCTCTTATTCTCCTCTGTCTTCTCGTCTAAAATGCGTTTTAGTTCATTAATATCTTCTGAAGACAATTTTTCCTCTTTTAAGAAATTAACAAGTAATGGCTTAAACGCAGCGCCGCAAAAACGCTTTAGCAAAGATTTCGTTTCAACTTGCAAATAATTATCTTGTGATACTAACGGATAATAAGCATACATACGCCCTTTATCTTGATGGTACGAAACGGCTTCCTTTTGTACTAACCGATTAATTAATGTACGGATTGTTTTCGGTTTCCATTCCATTGCATCTTCTAATTCTTCTATAATTTCATTCGCTGTTTGTGGAGAATTAGACCAAAGTACTTTCATAATTTCTAATTCAGCTTCAGATATTTTAGGTAATTGATTTGTCATAGATATTTCACTCCTTCGTATTACATTTGTAATCTACAATTAAGATTACAAATGTAATACTTAATTGTCAACCATATTTTAGAAAATATACTTTCAGATAAACCTTACTTAACAACAACAAAATTCCTCTTTTTCAAATAATCAAATAAAAAAACAAGAAAATCTTTACAATTAATAGTAATATAGAAAATAGACAAGTTTATCAAAATAGTGGAGGCTTTTTCAGTCATGATGCGTGCGCTTCGTTTAAGTATAAAGCAAGCTTTTTGTAATCGTGTTTCTTTAATTATTATGTTTAGTGGATTAGCTCTTATCTCTATCTATCATTATTATTATGTAATTCGTTATATTGGAGACGGAACGGATGCGTTTGTAACAACGGCTTTTAAATGGATTGGATTTCGCGACAATGAAATGGATGTTTGTGATTGCAAGTCTCCCCTTTAGTACAAGTTACAACTCAGATAAATCAGATGGTTTTAAGACATTTATAAGTAAAGAAATTTCGTTACTTCCTTATTCAGTAACGAAATATATCGTTACATTTTTTTGCGGAGGACTTCTTTATACGTTTCCATTTATCTTATCATTATTATTTTGCAAATTAACCATTCCAAACGGAGCACCCGCAGCCGGTTCAGGTATTATAAATGACAACGGGATGTTCGCAAACTTATATTACGGCTCCCCCATCACTTATATTATTGTATATATCGGAATTAATTTTTTATTTGCAGGGTTAATGGCTCTTTTAGGACTTGCTGCATCTGCATGGTCACAAAAGGACTATATGGCGATTCTGTTTCCATTTGCAGTTACCTCCATTCCTTACGTCCTGCTCAATACGATATTCCCTACAATAGGCGGAGCACCTATTCATTTATATGATCCAAAGCAACCGTTACAGGGCATGTCATCGTATATATTAACGATACAATGTGCCTTCTTCTTCTTCTTCAGCCTATGCATGTATATAAAAGGCGTACAGCGTGATAGAAAAAGGTACAAAAGAAGATTGCAAAGAAGGGATCGGTGTAGAAAAGCGTTTCAAGCATAAAAACCTAATTTCCTCATGTCTTCTTGGAAATTAGGTTTTTTATTCATTTACGGCGTACCAGCCAATCCCCATAAAATAACAATAGCTACAAAATAAATCGCTTTAATAGCTACTACTAAACATAATAAAACAATTGCATATTTACTCAATTCTCTTCTTGCACCTATTAAAGTAAAAATCACTGCCAAGCTAAATGTTATATATGACGTTGTTGTATTTATTAAGTTATACGTAATATCTAAATTTTGCGTAAATCCTGTTACTTCAGCTATAAACTGAAGCATGGCGATACTACTAAAAAAGATTGCGATTTGATTCATTAATTTTCCATTTAGTTGTACCTGCATCGTTGCCCCCCCCTTTTTAAAAACCTGAATATTCAATTAATTTTACCATGAATTTTACAAAAAAGAGTTTCTATATATAATCTTTTGCAATTAGTTACACTCTATTTTCCAAATAAAATGACCACCGCTACGGTTTGCTTAAGAAACCCTAAAATTCCCCACAGAAATCAAGCTCTAAATAGCTAGATGCCCACCTCAAAATTCAGTGAATACAAGGAAGTCAGGTGGGAAATCAACTGCTCGTAAAAGCCCGATTGGGGAAGACTAATAATCGGAATAAAAGTGCACCTCCAATTGTTAGACCGTGTCTAACAATTGGAGGTGCACTTCATAATAATAGGTTTTTCTATAAAAAAACGAACAATACTTTACGGTGTCCCTGCCAACATCCATAAAACTACAATAACAACTATATAAATTATTTGTATTCCTATCGCCGAACATAAAGAAATAATTGCATATTTACTTAATTCCTTTTTCATACCCAATATAGTAAAAATCACAGCTAAACCAAATGCTGTATAAGTGATGCTCTGCCTTATTGTACCTAAATAATGAATACCTAGTGATTGCGTAAGACCTGTTACATCAGCTACAAACTGAATCAATATAAAAACACTCAAAAAAATCGCTAGTTGATTCATTAATTTCCCATTTAGTTGGGCTACCATATAACTACACCTCCCTTTCTATAAAACAGAATATTCGATTAATTACATCGTCAGATTACAAAAAAAAGAATCCCCTCTTTGTAATTAAATGACGATGCAAAAACAAAAAAAGAACGCTTAGTTACCTAAGCGTTCTCTCACTTTAAGAAGCTTTCTTCAAATCAATTTGAGCAAGTACTGGGTCGTGGTCGCTTACACGTCCATGCTCTTTCATAATGTTTGAGTTTAAGTGTACTGGGTCTACAATTGTGTGCGGTGCGATGTTGTTCGTTACTAAAATATGATCTAACACTTGTGCATTCCCTTCATGAATGTACGTGTAACGATTCTCTTTCGGCACAGTGTTTAGCATATCTTTTAAGATTGTTCCCTCTAATGCTTTTAGTGGTTTCGAGAACTCAAAATCGTTCATATCACCTAATACAACAACAGGTGCATTTGCATTCTTTTTCTGAATACCTTGTACGAAATGATTTACTTCTTGCGCTAATTGAATTCGTTTTTCTTCACTCTTTAATACGAGCGGCTGCACTTTTCCAAATGGCGTTGCATCTCCTAGTTTTGAGTTTAAGTGATTTGCAACGACAACAACGTTTTGTCCTTGGAATGTAAATTCTGCTGCTAACGGTTTTCGTGTACTATCAAATAATGCATTTTCGTCTCCAATACGAACTACATTTTTATCAAGTAACTTCGGTACTGTTGCTAATTTCACACGTGATGGGTTATAGAAGAAACCGACGCGAATGTTAGCTCCAGGCGCTCCCCCGTCTTGATTGTTGCTTGGCGCAATTTCTACATACTCATACTTCGGTCCGCGAATTTCTAGAACTGCATCAATGATACGTTTTGCGCTTAATGAAGCATCTGTTGTCCCATCATTAATTGATCCATTATTATCTTGCATTTCCTCTACACCGATAATATCTGGCATTTTTAAATTGTATTTAATAGAATACGCTAACTCTTTTACTTTTTCGTCCGTCGTTTCTTTTTTATTTGCTGAGAAGTTTTCAATGTTATATGTAGCAACTGTTAATTTATCAAGACGTGGCTGAATATTTGCCCCTACTCGCTTAAACCCACCGTCCACTACAGATGGTAATTCCGTCACTGGCGAAATACGGAACGAACCGTAATCATATCCTACTACCCCTGTTATATCTCCTGTGAAAGTATCTCCTACTTTTGCTACATAATCACGAGGTACTTTTACAGAAAGACGCTCTGGGTTTAATTGATTTTCATCTAAAAGAGGTGTACCATATTTCGTTACTACTTTATCCCCGCTATTTTTTACTGTTACATATAAATTTCCGTTTTTCTGAGGTGCAATAATTTTTGGTGTTGGCATCGTAACGCGCATACCTTCTATACTTTCATAAAAGTCGATTGCATCTTCATTTGGATCAAATAAACCGAATGCATCATTATCGATAATTTGATCAGGAATTTTCACACCGTTTTCTCCGAGTACGATGGGTGCTGGTAAAGGTTGATCTTTTGCGATTACAGCAACGCGACTCGCCTTAATTTCCGTCGTTGTTAAGTCTGTTTCAAACCTTTCTGCATATCCAGGCCCAACATATTCTTCTACTTCTCCATCAACTTGAATAAGGTCTCCAACTGCTACATTTGCCTCTTTTTTGTATACGTACATACCTTCTGAAGTAGCTGGATCATTATCCGGTTTATTATCTTCTATATAAAAACCATTTTTATCAAGCGCTGTTACAACGCCTTCCACATTGTTTACTTTCTTCCCTTTGTAAGGAGAAATATGTGATTTCCCTTGAATATCATGAATACGAACTGGTTCATTATTTACGATAATAAATGAAAATGTAGAAATCGCCGAAGAAGTAAGTCCTTCTTTCTCTGCGATTGCTTTAATCACACTATTTTCATTCACTACAATTTGTCCGCTATAACGAACACTCTTATTTGTAGGATTAGAACCATCTAACGTATAGTAAATTGTTGCTCCTTCTGTATTCGTTGTTAATGTTACCGCTGTTCCTTTCGCAACTTCCCCGCCCCCAGGTGAAGCCACTACATCGCTAACACGGTTTTGTTCTTCCCCTTGAAACTTATGGGCTGTTACTGATTTTAAACCCGGACTACTAAAATATAATTCAAGCGTCCCTGTTAAGCTAACTTTCTTCCCAATATTTTCAGGATGATCTTTCACATTCACTGCCGATCTCACATCGCCTTTTGGCAACTGAACAGGCATGATTTTATCTGGATTTGTTTCGTTTGGTGAATCGGCAATTGCCACATTTGTGTCGTCAAACTTAGCCGGATCCCTCGTGTACTTAGAAGGACTTTGCGTATATCCGACAATATATCCTTCTACTATCCCCTTCGTTTTCCCTTGCTGCTTGAATACTTGAATTGCTTTTTCTACCGACATAGAAGTAGTTTCTTCTGCTTGTGCTAAAGTTCCAGTAAATGAAAGCAATAGTAATAATGATAAAAAGACACTTAACAATTTCTTCACAGCTATTTTCCTCTCCCTATTTCATATTTTCTCAGCATATCTATCATAACAAATGATTCGTTATATAGAACTATATTTCGACAAGTTTTACAAAAAATTAATCTCAGCTATACGTTTAAAACAAAAATTACTTATGCTAAAAACAGATGGAATATGTAAGGTACAAACTTCTATTTTCCAATAAAAAACTACCACTTCATTAGGAAGTGGTAGTTTTTTATACATTCAAAGCATCTCGTTCACATTCTACTATTTTTTCAATATATGATAACACACGTTGCGCTACCAACTCACCTTGCCCAATACAATCTGGCAGACCAGAACCAGCGTAAGAACTTCCAGCTAAGTACACACCTGGCAATTCTTTCTCCATAAATGTTGTAAGCTTTTTCATTCGCTCGTTATGACCTACTGTATATTGAGGCATCGCTTCTTTCCAGCGGCTTACGATTGCAAACTCCGGGTCCTCTATAATATCCATCGTCTTTCGTAAGTCTTCTAGTACGAGCTGAACGAGTTCCTCTTCGGTTTGTTCTACAATCGCTTCATCACCAGGGCGTCCAACGTAACAGCGAAGAAGTACCTTACCTTCTGGCGTTGTGTGCGGCCATTTTTTATGTGTCCACGTACATGCTGTAATGGAGAAGTCACTATTTCGTGATACGACAAATCCCGTTCCATCAATATCGCGCTGAATGGCTGATTTCGGAAAAGCAAGTGCTACATTCGCAACTGATGTGGACGGAATGTTGCGGAAGAAACGAAATTGTTTATACTGCGCAAACATAGAAGGCAATACTTTATGTGAGCTTGCCACTACGATGGCGTCCGCTTCTATTTCTTTTCCGTTACTAAGAGTAATCGTGTAACCATCCCCCAGTTTTGCAACTTTTTCAATGCGAGTTCCCTTTATTATCGTACCTTCATGCATCTTCACTTCGAGAGATTCTACTATAGATTCTAAACCTGTTTTCACCGTTTGGAAGATTCCCTTTTTCGGTTCAGCCTTCTCTTCTTTCGGAGCGAGCGTACGCATACCGAGTGAAATACTGCGATGTTTCTGCTCAATTTGATACATTTGCGGGAAGGTCGACATTAAGCTCATTTCATCAATATCCCCTGCATAAATACCCGATAATAATGGTTCTATTAAGTTTTCAACCACTTCGTTTCCGAGGCGATGTCTGAAAAACTGCCCGAGTGATTGGTCAGATACTGGTTTTGATCTAGGCATTAACAGATCAAAACCAGCTCTTAATTTACCAATTGGGGAGAACAACCCGGAAAATAGAAACGGTGTAATTTGCGTTGGAATTCCCATCATTGATCCACTCGGCATTTTATGTAACCGATTGTTTACGAGAATAAATGATTGACCGGCCTTATTATTTACAAGTTCATCGCCAAGACCTAATTCTCTCACCAATCTAGACGCACTTTCTTTTCGTGCTAAAAAAGAATCCGGTCCGCGTTCAATTGTAAATCCATCTTTTCGAACGGTTTGAATTTTCCCGCCAAGTTTACCCGACGCTTCTACAAGTAATGTATCTATCGGCAAGTCCTTCTCACGAATATCTTTTTGTAAGTGATACATAGCTGTTAATCCTGTGATACCACCGCCGATGATCACAACTTTTTTCCTCAAGCAGGCTCCCCCTTTCTTCTTACAATACAGATTCTTTTTTCTTTAATACAACATCCGTTAAGCAATCAATGAATGCATCCGATGCGTTTGGCATTTCTGGACGATAATATTTCGCGCCAATTTCATCAGTCACCACTTTACACTCAAAGTCATTATCATATAAAACTTCTAAATGTTCCGCAACAAATCCAACTGGTGCATAAACAAATGAAGTATAACCGTACTTTTCATTTAATTCTCTCGTTAAATCTTGTACATCCGGACCGATCCAAGGATCTGGCGTGTTTCCTGCACTTTGCCATCCTACTGCATAGTTTGCTACTTCAGCGCCCCTTGCAATATAATCAGCTGTTTCATTTAATTGATCTGGATATGGATCGCCGAGTGCGATAATTTTCTCTGGTAAGCTGTGAGCAGATACGATTAATACTGCTTTTTCACGTTCTGCTTCTGACATACCGTTATATATACCTTTCACTGCATCGACCCAATACTGGATAAACTTCGGTTCTTTATACCAGCTATAAATGCCATGAATTGTTAAGTTTCCAAGTTTCTCAGCTTCTTCTTGCGCTCGTCCAACATATGATTTCACGCTAAATGTAGAATAGTGAGGCGCAAGAACAAGTGCGATTGCATCCTCTATTCCATCGTTATGCATAGCTTGTACCGCATCTTCAATAAACGGTTCAATATGTTTTAAACCAAGATACATGTGGTACTCTACTTCATCTTGTATTTCATTTAAACGCATTTCTAACTTTTTAGCTTGCTCTAATGTAATAGTAGCTAAAGGAGAAATACCACCAATTGCACGGTAACGCTCTGTTAAATCTTCTAGCATTTCAGGACTTGGCTTTCTTCCTCTGCGAATATGTGTATAGTAACGTTCAATATCTTCTTCTTTATATGGCGTTCCGTATGCCATTACAAGCAAACCAATTTTCTTTTTCATACAGCCAATCTCCTTTACTTCGCTAACTGTTCTTTAGAGTACTCATGAATAAATGTAGTTAAACGTTTTAATGTATCTGGATTTACTTCTGGGAATACACCGTGACCTAAGTTAAAGATATAACCCGGCTGCTTCATCCCTTGATCTAAAATACCTTTTACATGTTCTTCAATAACAGACCATGGTGCAAGTAGGAACGAAGGATCCATATTACCTTGTACCGCCTTATGAACGCCGCGTGCACGCGCTTCTTCAATCGGTAAACGCCAGTCTAAACCGACTACATCAAGAGGCAGATCATGCCATTCGTTCACTAAATGTGCAGCTCCTACGCCGTGCATAATCATCGGTACACCCATCGTACGAACTTCTGCAAAAATACGTTCCATTGCTGGTTTAATAAATACGCGATAATCTACTACATTTACTGTTCCAACCCATGAATCGAAAATTTGAACTGCTTTTGCTCCTGCGTTAATTTGCGCTTTTAAATATGTAATAACCATATCAGCAAGTTTATCCATTAAAGCGAACCAAGCTTTTGGCTCTGCATACATGAACGCTTTCGTATTATGGTAGTTACGAGATGGACCGCCTTCAATCATATAGCTCGCTAATGTAAATGGAGCTCCTGAAAAACCGATTAACGGTACATCTAACATTTCTGTCGTTAATAAACGAATTGTATCTAATATGTATGGTACGTCATCTTCTGGATTGATTTCCCCTAGTTTTTCTACGTCTTGTAAAGAACGGATTGGATTATCAATTACTGGTCCAATACCAGATTTAATTTCTACATCCACACCAATTGCAGGTAGTGGTGACATAATATCTTTATAAAGAATTGCTGCGTCTACGTTATATTGATCAACTGGTAACTTTGTAACGTAAGCACATAACTCTGGATTGTGTGTAATTTCAAATAAAGAATATTTTTCTTTTATCTTTCTATATTCCGGCTGCGAACGACCTGCTTGACGCATATACCATGCTGGTACATACTCTGTACGTTCCCCCCTACATGCTTTTAAAAATGTCTCATTTATAGTTCTTACCAAGACCCTTGCTCCCTTCCCTACCAATGCTTTTGCTTTAAATACGTTCTATTCCGATATTTATCTTTTTTTACTATACAGCTTGTAAAAACAAATTGCATAACATTATGTACGTTGTTCATGAAATTGACACAAACATTCGTAAAACCGCTTACTATTTTCACAACATTCTTATTATAACACAGAGAAAATCTACGGTTTAGCTACTTTTGACTTTTCTCCTTCACGGTTCGTTTGTGTGTTAAATGGCACAACGTAAAAACTCGGTTTTGAGAATATGTTAATAAACTTTTCCTCATATTCTCCGACACCTGTTACAGTACTCACATGCGTATGAATTCCGTTTTCCACTCTATAAATTCGATACATAATTCTTTCATCTGGAAGTGGTGTCCAGCTTAATTTTGCTTTAAATAAACCGAAAGGACTAAATGATAGTTTCATTTTTACATCTTCAATCTTGTGCAACCGAATTGGGGCACCAATCGTTTCTACACCTTCTGGCTGCATAAACTTTTCTTTCTGTTCTACATTTGCCTTCGTTAAAATTTTCTTAAATAACTTCGTTGCAGCTGCACTTTCGCCTTGCAATTTGTGCTCTTTATCCGTGTGATCATAGCCGACCCAAACTGCTCCCACTAAATTCGGCGTATATCCAACAAACCACATATCCCTTGCTCCATTATCATCATTAGGAATTGAAGTGGTACCCGTTTTTCCAGCCAACGCACCGTTATAGACACCTACTTTGGCTGTCCCTTCCTTTACAACTCCTTCTAACATTTTCGTCATATACCATGCTGTTTGTTTCGAGAAGACTTTCGTCTCTACTTTTGGCGATTCTCCAATGACTGCGCCGTGTCTATTTAACACTTTATCAATAACATGTGGCTCAATAATATTGCCGTTTGCTAAAAATGCACGATACATTTTTACAAGATCAAATGGTGAAACACCGTTTTTCAGCCCACCAAGCGCTGTACTTAACCCAGTATCTGCAATATGAACATTTCCTTTCTCTAAATATTGCTTTCCTTCTTCGACCCCTAACTCATTTAATAAAGAAACTGCCGGTACGTTTGCTGAATCTAAAATCGCATCATACATCGTCATTTCTTTCGTATATTGACGATTGTAATTTCGAGGTTCATAACCTTCAAAAGAAGCTTTGTCATTTGTTAATAACGAATACGGATTATACTTTTTCGTTTCTAATGCTGGTGCATAGACGATAAGTGGTTTCAGAACAGAGCCCGGTTGCCTTTTTGCAAAAATACGATTAAATCCTCTCGGGACATACTTTCTTCCGCCAATCGCAGCTTTAATCCCGCCCGTACGATTATCCATTAATAAAAATGCACCTTGCGCCCCATTTTCTTTACCAGGGAAATTTCGCGCATCTTGAAACTGGTTATACGCCACCTTTTGAATCTTTTCATCCATCGATACGACAAACGTATATCCTCCGCGAAGTACTTCTTGATGAGACAATCCGTATAAACGAGCCGCTTCATCTATGACCATATCAATATACGGCATATATGCGAGTTCATTCTCATCTAAGTTTTTATATAGAGCAATTGTCTTTCCTTGATAGCGAACGCTTTCTTCAGCAGTCAAATAACCTTGTCTATGCATAAGTGACAATACGAGATCACGGCGCTCCTTACTCTTCTCTGGAGAGAAATACGGTGAATATCCGTTTGGTGACTTCGGAAGACCTGCAAGCATTGCCCCTTCTTCTACTGTTAAATCTTCTACATTTTTATTAAAATACAACTTTGCTGCAGCTTGAATACCGTAAGCTCCATGTCCAAAATAAATATGATTCATATACATTTCAAGAATTTGTTGCTTCGTATATTTTTGCTCTAATTGAAGGGAGATTGCGACTTCCTTCAACTTACGCGTAAATGTTTTTTCACGAGTTAAAAAGACGTTTTTAGCAAGTTGCTGCGTAATCGTACTACCGCCTTCGACCTTCTCTCCAGCTAACGTGTCTTTATAAAGAGCACGGAATATTGACGGATAATCAATTCCTTGATGCTCATAAAAACGAGAATCTTCCACCGCAATAAACGACTGCTGCACGTATTTTGGAATTTGCTCGATTGGTACGAGGTCTCTATTTTCTACGTATAATTTCGTAATTTCTTTCCCTTTCTGGTCAACGATACGTGATGAAGAGTGGAAAACGAGCTGCTTTTCATCCATCATATAGCCACCAGCTAACACAATAAGTTTATAGATTACAATCGCTAATACAAGCGTCGCTAACCCACCTAATAAAGTCCACTTTACTTTCTTCATACATCGGCCTTCTTTCCAAATGATGGTACATTTATTATTTGAAAAAGAAGTATCTTTATGTATATAATCTTCGAAGTTTTTTAAGAGAGTTGATATAATAGAAACAAATAAGTAAGGGGGCATTAAAATGAAGGCTATTATTTCATACGAAACACCTCTAGAACAAGCACATCTCACTGCAAAATATAATGAAAAAGATATGTTTTATAAAGAAAATACAGAAGAATCTGTAGAAGGATCTCTTCAATATGACGTACTAGATGCTGTTGGCGAATTTAAAGGACAACCTGGCTATATTGTTTGTAATAACATTTCTGTCACAGACGAAGGTCGCCCGGTATTTGAAAACCGTTTTAAAAACCGTGCAGGCCTTATTGAAAACGAACCAGGATTTCAAGCGATCCGCGTTCTACGCCCATTAAGTAACGATACATATGTCATCTTAACGATGTGGGAAACAGAGCAAAACTTTAAAGACTGGACAGAATCACGTTCATTCGAAAACGCTCATAAAAA
The DNA here is from genome assembly GCF_016483605.1 of Bacillus cereus group sp. N11. Classification (NCBI taxonomy): domain Bacteria; kingdom Bacillati; phylum Bacillota; class Bacilli; order Caryophanales; family Bacillaceae; genus Bacillus; species Bacillus cereus group sp. N11. The sequence continues at coordinate 8,946 of NZ_JAEHBN010000007.1, read as the reverse complement.
ACGCCCCACGCAAGCAGAGGGACAATCACAGGCTCAGGCACATCCACATGCAGAACAGCAAAAGAGTATTTTCTCTCGTCCTTCTTTTGTGACTACTTTTGATGTGTTAGTTTAATTAAAAAGTAATACAACACTATCAGTACGTGAAATTATATTAACGATTTTCCGAATATATCTATCACATCTTGAAATATATCAACGATTTTCCGAATATATCTATCACATCTTGAAATATATCAACGATTTTTCGAATATATCTATCACATCTTGAAATATATCAACGATTCGACTAAAGATATCCATTTAATAACAAAAAAGGAAACACCACTACGCACTGGTGTTTCCTTTTTCTTTGTACCAATTATATATACGAAGTGTGTCCTCTTTTCGCATGTGCTTCACTTTATAACGATGCCCTGCTACCGATACGGCAGCTGTACATAACTCGTCTTTCTTTTGAAAATATGATTGATTGTACCCCACCGCTTGAATATGCCTTCTACGCATGATTCCTGTATATTTCGCAAGACCTCTGTACACCATCGTTAATTGATTTTCTCTCATCATATAACCGCCGCTAGTATAACGAGCGTATGCGAGTATTGTAACTCCGATACATAGCGGGATAAGAGTGAATAACGCGATATATTGTTTGAAATATATACTCGCACTAACGATCGACACAGCGAGCACAGCAGTTGTAATCCAGCCCATGATGATGTAACGGCGCAATGCCGTTTTCGGTAAATGAACGATTTCCTCTTCCATTTCATACGGCAACTGTAAATATGCGAGTAACTGCTGCACATCTTTTTTCTTCATAAAAGGATGTAACATCACTTCATTCCCAGCGGATTCTATACTTTGAATGACTTCTACTTCCACAGAACAATAACCGAAAGGCTGACGGAGAATGCCTTCTTTCACAGTAATTGCTTGAATACGGTGCAATTTTAACACAAACTCTTTCTTATCAAATAACCCTTGTACGATGCGAATTTCATTTCCGTTTCGCTCAATTTTAAAGTTTGCATATTTTAACGCATAGCCTGCTGTTGAAATAACCCAAGAAATTGCCATTAAAATTGCGGTCATAACGATTAATTCATATACACCGTTATCCATCACATACGCTTCCACTTTATTGATGAGCCATTCTGGTAGAAATTGATTAAACTCTGTGTAAAGGATTACTAACATAGAAAACACTAATCCAAATCTACCAGATGTAATAGATGCGAATAAAATTTCTTTCGCTTTTAACTGATAAACTGTCTTACTACCTTCTTCCGCAGGCACCTCTTCAGCCACAACGCTTCTTTCTTTATGCAATAAAGCAATTAGTTCCTTCGCTTCATCTTCTTTAATACCAGCTAACATCACTTCTGGCTCACTACCGCCGCCTGCAACTTCTATATTTAATTTTGTAAGTCCAAGTATTTGATAAATGATGTTAGAAGATGTACTAACATTTTGCACACGTTCTTTATTTAAGTAGCTTTCTTTCTTTACAAACACACCATGCTTTATATGTAAAATATTATTCTCAATCCAGTACACTTTGAAATACCATTTCACAGCGGAGAAAATAGCCATCACGAATAAAAGAAACAATAAAACAAAATAAAATAAATACCAAGGCTCATTTTCATCAGAGCGAAATATTACAAGAAGGATAAAAGGAAATAAACCCGAAATTCGAATACCCAATAATATCGTGATCGGATGTTGCCTCTTATACATCCTTATCACTCACTTTCGCAAGTTCTCCAATTTGTCTTTTCAGTTGTTCTGCTTCTTCTTTCGTTAAACCTGGAATACTATGAGAAGTTGCTGCTGTTGAAATGTGTAATTCTGCTAAATTATACTTTCTCATAATCGGCCCTTGCTCAATCGTTACGTGCTGCACACGGATCATCGGAATAAGTACACGTTTTACAACGAACATTCCCTTTTGAATCTCAATCTCTTCTTCATTTAATCTGTAACTATAATAGCGTTGACGTAAATTTGGAAATACAAAATAATCAAGCGGGATAAATGTAATAGCGCCTGTTACTAACAATCCGAACAGCCAACCCCACCAGTTAAAGTTAATCATAAAAAAGAAATACGCAATTACGACTGCTAGTATAACTGCCGCCCCAATTAAAGCGTGAATTCGCCACACTTTCAGCATATTAGAATGAATCTCCCTTTCTAACGGCTGCATCTCATCACTCCAATTATATGAATGTATTACTTATATATTAGTTGGTATATACATTTTTGTAAAATTATAGTTTTTTACATCGTATCAAGCATTTCTTTAAAATTCCCTTCATTAATCGAATACACTTGAAACTGGATGTAATCTATCTCATTCGTATCTGGTTTAGCAAATGGCAAAATGTTAAATCTCGCCGCCGATCTTCCTAGCATATCTACAATCATAAGAGAAACGTCAATATATTCGAAGTCTATACGGAATACTACTGCTTCTTTTGTAAACTCATAATCTTTAATCGCATCATAAGACTTATTCGCACTTATGAGCGTCACTTTTAATAATTGATTTAAATTTTCTGGTTTAAAATTAATCATATGTACAGCTCCTTTTTTTAACAAAAAACTACGAAAATAGTGTAATCTTTTCCTTTCACGGCTTCACACATCAATTATATAAAAAATAAAGCTAGTTTTTTATAAATTTTTTGATATAATTACATACGGGAAAAGGGAAGAATTTTGTCTTCCCTTGTGTTTTTTATTTGCATCTAGTACTTTTGCTAGATGCCTTTTTTTATACTAAAAAGCATCCTCAAAGTATGTGAGGATACCTTTTCAACAATTGTACTTACATAATCCAGCTTCATTTTCTAGTTTATATTATTTCTGAGTATACTCTAAAGTTCGTTTTCATTCATTCTCTATAAGCAATTGCATTTGGCAACTGTAAGAATCCGTACTAAAAAACTCATCTAATAATTCCACTTCAATGCAATTTTTAATTGTTACATTATTTTTCTCTATATAATCTTTTAATTTCTCCATACTTTCTTCTTTATTATTCTTTTTATAGGCCAGCGTTAAATAGTTACCTTCTGGTAAGATATCTATATTTTGCTCTTTCTGTGTGTAATCATATTTACATAACACAGAAAAAGCATACTTTGGTTCAAATCTATATTTTGAATGAACCGTATATGCTATACCAATCTCCATCGTTGTTTCTAAATTTCTCTCCTGAATAATTTTATCTACCTCTGAATAATAAAGGAATTCTTTAAAATTACCCACTTCTTTGCATGGAGCAGTGACGATATAACGTTTCTCAAAATACTGTATTGTTATTTGATTATGTACTAGTACCTTTTTAGCGACTTGTACACTATTATCTAGTTTATCAATCGTATGAATGACTGCTTGCATCTCTTTTATCTTTTGCTCAGTTTCTTCTCTTTTTAATGCTAAAAATTTTAATAATTCATCCATATTCTTTTCCGTGAAAATTTTTTGCAGTTCTTTCGTACTCGTTCCTAAAGCTCTACAAACTTTAATTATATCAATATAAACAAATTGATCTACCGAATAGTATCTATAACCCGTTTTTGCATCAATATATACTGGGATAAGAATGCCTGTTTGATGATAATATCTTAAAGCTTTTATTGTAATGCCTTTCATATTAGCAACTTCACCAATAGAAAATAAATTTTCCAATTTATATTGCCCCCTTATTCTTGACTCTCCTCTAAAGGGAGACGTTATTATTTTATCGTTAAAGTTAGTGGAAGGATAATAAAAATGGGTCGTGTAAAATATGGAAACCTTAAAAGAAAAGATTATAAATAAGTGAGGTTAAAAATCAACTTGGCAGTCTTAGAAAAGTTACTAGGTGCCATTACAATCATCGAATTTATTTAAAAAAGAGGTTAAAATAGATGATACATTTTTTCTAGCTAACTAATTCAATGAAAGAAGGATATAATATGAAAATTGATAGACCAAAAATTTCGCCAGAGTTATCTTTAAAGAATTTTCACGATATTTTTTATGAAGAAGATTCAACATTAGAAATGTGTGAAATCATCGATTCCACTTTTGAAAATGAATCTGTAGATAGAGTGCGTTTATATAATGCAGTGATAAAAAATTGTAAGTTTACCAATACAGACTTTAGCAATATTGATATTACAGATGTTTGTTTTGAGAACTGCGATTTATCAAATGTTAATTTAAGCAACTCTTCTGTTCACAGAGTCGAATTTAAAAACAGTAAATTAATTGGCGTTAATTTTACGGAATCTAGCTTAGGAAATGTTACATTTGAAAATTCAATTTTGAATTTAGCTTCACTTGGAAATTCTAAACTAGAAAAGATCATATTTAATGAAACTTCATTAAATAATGCAGATTTTTTTGACTGTAAACTAAAAAAAGTTGAATTCAATTCATGTAGCCTTGACGAAGCAAATTTTGATCAAACATCACTGAAGGGAATAGATATTAGTTCTTCTAATTTTGATACACTTACCGTTTCAGTGAACAATCTAAGAGGATGTAAAGTATCATCATATCAAGCTATTCAGTTTGCAACATTACTCGGATTAATAATTAAAGATTAGTCATAAAGAACGATTTAAAATGTAAAAAGGTATCCTCGTACTTGAAGGATACCTTTTTATTATCTCTATTTTTGACAGATTACTGTTTTGTATCATATTCTTTTCATCAATCTAGTGCACTTCAACAATTGTACCATCTTCGAATACTTTGAATACACCAGTAAATCCTGATCCAGCTGCACCTTCTATTTTATATGTCGTACGCACTCTTATTTGATAATATTTCTTTCCATTTTCTACTTGCGTATTCTCTAGCGTGTAATCATATTCTTCTTTATATTCATTTTTAATATATTCTTTAGCTTTCTCAAAAGTAAATGCATCTTGATTCTTTCCTGTCTCTACCTTTTGATTCTTCTCTGTCTCTGTTTTTTGGTTCTTTTCTGTTGCTACCTTTTGATTCTTTTCAGGCTCCACTTTTTGACTCGTTCCTGCATCTGTTTTTTGTGCCTTCGGTGCTGCTGTTTCACTCTTTGCAGTTTTTTCCTCTTCACCAATTTTAGTAACTAATCCTACAGCTTTTTTATTATATTCTTCAAAGTTCTTGTTACCTTTCGTTTCGGAAACTAGCTTATCTAATATCTCTTTCGCTTCTGCATAATTTTTCTTACTTATGAACTCTTCACTTTTCGTCAGTTGCTCGCTATATTTCTTTTTTTGTTCTAAGATGGCTAGTAATGCTGTTCGTTCTTCCTTCGCTTGTTTTATCAGCGTATTACTTCCATTCTTCACGCTCTCTACTTTTTCAAATGACTTGATTGACTCTTCTACCTTTGTTTCCTCTTTTAACTTCACTGCTTCAATCATTGCTTTCGTTTGTTCTATAAGTACTTTTACATCTGAATCATCTTTTTTCTCATCTAGCGCTCGTTCAAATGACGATAAGGCTGTTTTATATTCTTTATTCGTTAGTGCAGTCTTTCCCTCATCCATTGCTTTTTCAAAGTTCCCATTACTACATCCAGCCAACATTAAAAATGTAAGTCCAATTACCGTTAATAACTTTCTCATTTTCTCTCCCCCTATATACTCCTAAAACAATAACATCATATGTATAAAAATCTGTGTAGTACTTAGACTAACAGTAAAATATGTACTACATTGTGTGCGGGAACGGAAGTACATTTCATTTACTATCATTACTTAAAACTCCTAAATAGTTGGTAGTCTTCTTCTTTTAAGACCGAAAGGAATTTTAATAATGCGGATAAAGCTCCCACTCAAAATCTTTACTACACACTCTCATACACATAGAAAAACCATTTTTAGTTTATAGTTTGTTATTTCTTCAACTTTAAATATTCTCAGTTGATTGGAAATACGAACTACAACTCGTAATCTATCGAAAACATAAGAAAACAAAACGTAACAAAAGTTACGTTTTGTAACTTATCTGTAACACAAATGTAACATAACGTTTTTAAACATACAATAGTTTTTTTACATTATTTTCCCCACCTACCGTTGGACTATCCCCCTTCAAACATGTAAGGAAAGAAACTTCTTTCCTTACGCGTTAAAATTAATTACATAGATAGCCCTTTTTTCAACAAAACACTATGAAAACGTGAGGACATTTATCTTCCCTTGTATTTTTATTTGCATCTAGTACTTTTGCTAGATGCTTTTTTTATGCCAAATAAAATAAAAAAGGTATCCTCAAATACTTGAAGGATACCTTTTCACTTTTATTATCTCTGCTGTTTTCTACCTAATACGAGTAATCCAAAACTCATCATTACAAGAAATGCTCCCATATATGGTTCCACAGGCATTTTCTGTCCTGTCTTCGGTAATTCTTTTTCAGGTTTTTCTGGATTTGGTGTTCCAGGCTTCTCTGGATCTGTTGTTTCCGGTTTTTCTGGATCTGTTGTTTCTGGTTTTTCTGGATTCGTTGTTTCCGGTTTTTCTGGATCCGTTGTTTCCGGTTTTTCTGGATCTGTTGTTTCAGGCTTTTCTGGACCTGGTGGTGCTAAATGACTCAATTTGTTTAACACTTCTAATTGAACCGAACTTATCATTCCTTTTGTAATTTCAAATGGAATTGGATTAGTTAATTTTTCATATCCTTTTGGTGCTTCTACTTCTACAAGTGTGTAGTTACCTACAGATAGATCTGAGATTTTTGCTTTTCCAGCTTTATCTGTCGTTACTTTCGCGACTACTTTGCCCTTTTCATCATGAACTTCAAACACAGCTCCTGCTAATACTTCCTTGCTTTCAGCAGCCATTTTTGTAATGTCCACTGAACCTTTGTCTAACTGCTCATTCTCTACTTTCAATGATAAGACTTTCGTCATACCTTGTTGGATTTCAAACGATACTGGTTCTGTTAATTGTTTGTAACCTGGTAAGCTTGCTTTTTCTACTAATTTATACTTTCCTACTGATAAATCTGAAATTATTGCTTTTCCATCTTTATCTGTCGTTACTTCGGTTACTACTTTGCCTTGCTCATCTTGTACTTCGAAGACTACGCCTTCTAATACTTTTTGGCTATCTTTATCTACTTTTGTAATTTCTACGTTACCCTTGTCTAACATTTCATTTTCTACTGTTAAAGCAAGAGATTTCGTCATACCTTTTTCAATTTGGAAAGTAATCGGATCTACCAATTGCTTATATCCTTTTGGTGCTTTTACTTCTACTAGCTTGTATGTGCCAACTGATAAATTAGTAACTTGTGCTTGTCCTTTTTTATCTGTCGTTATTTTAGCGACTATTTTTCCTGCTTCATCTTGAATCTCAAATACTGCATCAGCTAAAGCATCTTTCGTTTCTTTGTCTACTTTTGTAATTTCTAAATTTCCTACATCCACTAATTCATTTTCGACAGTCAATTGTAATGCTGTAACTCTACCTTTTTCAATTTCGAATGAAATTGGTTTTTCAAGTGGCTTGTATCCTACTGGTGTTTCTACTTCTACTAACTCATACTTTCCAATAGATAAATCTGAAATGTTTGCTTTTCCTTCTTTATCCGTTTTTACTTTCGCAACTACTTTTCCTTTTGAATCACGTACTTCAAATACAACATTTTCTAATGGTGCTTTACTGTCTTTATCTATTTTTGTGATTTCTACATTCCCCGTATCTACCATTTCATTTTCTACAGTGAACGCTAAAGATTTTGTCATACCTTTTTTAATTTCAAATGGTACAGGCTTTTCTAATTTTTTGTAACCTGGTAAACTCTCTACTTCTACTAGCTTGTACTTTCCTACTGATAAATCTGCAACTGTTGCTTTTCCAGCTTTATCTGTCGTTACTTTCGTTACTACTTTGCCTTTTTCGTCTTGAACTTCAAAGACTACACCTGCTAACGGCGCCTTATTATCTTTATCTATTTTTGTGATTTCTACATTTCCCGTATCTACCATTTCATTTTCTATTTTTAATGATAGAACTTCTGTCATGCCTTTTTTGATTTCAAACGATACTGGTTCTGTTAATTGTTTGTAACCTGGTAAGCTTTCTTTCTCTACTAATTTGTATTTTCCTACAGATAAGTCTGAGATTTTTGCTTTACCATTTTTATCTGTTTTTACTCCTGTTACTACTTTGCCTTGCTCATCTTGTACTTCGAAGACTACACCTTCTAATACTTTTTGACTGTCTTTATCTACTTTTGTAATTTCTACTGAGCCTTTGTCTAACTGCTCATTCTCTACTTTTAATGATAAGACTGTCGTCATACCTTTTGTAATTTCGAATGATACTGGCTCTGTTAGTTTTTTGTAGCCTGGTAAATTCTCTACTTCTACTAGTTTGTAACTTCCTACAGATAGATCTGAAATTTTCGCTTTTCCTTCTTTATCTGTTTTTACTTTCGTTACTACTTTTCCTGCTTCATCTTGGATTTCAAAGACTACGCCTGCTAATGCATTCTGGCTATCTTTGTCCACTTTTATAATTTCTACTGAACCTTTATCTACTAATTCGTTCTCTACTTTTAGTGATAAAACTTCTGTCATACCTTTTTTAATTTCAAACGATACTGGTTTTGCTAGTTTTTTATATCCTGGTAAGCTTTCTACCTCTACTAGCTTATATTTCCCTACTGATAAATCTGAAACGTTTGCTTTTCCTTCTTTATCTGTCGTTACTTTTGTTACTACTTTATCTTTTTCGTCTTGCACTTCGAATGTTACGCCCGCTAATACTGCGCCACTTTCTTTGTCCACTTTTGTAATCTCTACTGAACCTTTATCTAACAGTTCGTTCTCTACTTTCAATGATAAAACTTTCGTCATACCTTTTTCGATTTCAAACGATACTGGTTCTGTTAATTGTTTGTAACCTGGTAAGCTTTCTTTCTCTACTAATTTGTATTTTCCTA
>NZ_JAEHBN010000068.1:0-310 GCF_016483605.1 Bacillus cereus group sp. N11 | reverse complement strand
CTTTAAAGAGCTCATAGCATTGTAAAAGCGCTCAAAACCACTTTGGCAGCATGATCATTCACCTGAAGGATTTCAGTGGATTGATGCTAATAATAATGAGCAAAGAATTTTCTCGTTTATTCGCCAAGGAGATAAACAAGAAGATGCGTTAGTTGTCGTATGTAATTTTACGAAAGCTACATATGAAAACTATAAAGTAGGTGTACCAGATTTCGAGTATTATTACGAGATTTTAAACAGTGATGCGGAGCAATATGGCGGATCGGGGCAAGTGAATAAAAAACGTCTTAAGGCGACTCTAGAACCGTAC
>NZ_JAEHBN010000067.1:0-315 GCF_016483605.1 Bacillus cereus group sp. N11 | reverse complement strand
CTCGGGGGCCCGGAGATGTCTATAAGAGACAGGTGTTACCTTGAACACCTTGAGGTCCGGTAGCACCTGTGTTACCTTGAACACCTTGAGGTCCGGTAGCCCCCGTGTTACCTTGAACGCCTTGAGGTCCGGTAGCGCCAGTAGCACCCGTGTTACCTTGAACGCCTTGAGGTCCAGTGGCACCAGTAGCACCCGTATTACCTTGAATACCTTGAGGTCCAGTAGCACCAGTAGCACCGGTAGAACCAGGAAGACCATTAGCACCAGAAGCGCCAGTAGCCCCGGAAGCCCCAGGATATCCTTCAACACCAGCAC
>NZ_JAEHBN010000066.1:0-317 GCF_016483605.1 Bacillus cereus group sp. N11 | reverse complement strand
TTTGGATAACAATCAACCACCAAACATAATGCCAATAATGGATAACAACCAACCACCAAACATAATGCCGATTATGGATAACAATCAAATGCCAAATATGATGCCGATTATGGATAATAACCAAATGCCAAATATGATGCCGATTATGGATAATAACCAAATGCCGAATATGATGCCGATTATGGATAACAATCAAATGCCGAATATGATGCCGATTATGGATAAGAATCAAAAGCCGAATATGATGCCGATTATGTATAATAATCAACAGCCGAATATGAAGCCTATGAAGTATAAGAAACAACAGCCGAATATTA
>NZ_JAEHBN010000065.1:0-317 GCF_016483605.1 Bacillus cereus group sp. N11 | reverse complement strand
ATTCGAACCCCCGCGCGACTCTCGCCGCCTGTCGGTTTTCAAGACCGATCCCTTCAGCCGAACTTGGGTATACCTCCATGAAGGAAAAAATATTTTATTATTATATGTAGCTAAACCATTTCAAAAAAAATGGAGGAGGTAGAGGGATTCGAACCCCCGCGCGATTCTCACCGCCTGTCGGTTTTCAAGACCGATCCCTTCAGCCGAACTTGGGTATACCTCCGAGACATATAATAAATAAAGTGGAGCCTAGCGGGATCGAACCGCTGACCTCCTGCGTGCAAGGCAGGCGCTCTCCCAGCTGAGCTAAGGCCCCA
>NZ_JAEHBN010000064.1:0-327 GCF_016483605.1 Bacillus cereus group sp. N11 | reverse complement strand
TTTGTATTTGTAATGTCATAACCTTTTACTTCGGATTTATATCCATCTACTGGTTGTTCTTTTACTTCATACTTGTATGCATTTCCTTCGGCATCATATGCCGCTAAGTCTGTAAACGCATATTTCCATTTGCCCGCTGCGCTCACTTCTTTTGTATCTACTACTTTACCGTTTTGTAGTAAGTCTACTTTGATCGTTGTTGGACGATTTGTTGCGTTTCCGTCCTTCCACGTCTTCGTTCCTTCTACTGTTGTTTGTGCCACTTTTGTATTTGTAATGTCATAACCTTTTACTTCGGATTTATATCCATCTACTGGTTGTTCTTTT
>NZ_JAEHBN010000063.1:0-338 GCF_016483605.1 Bacillus cereus group sp. N11 | reverse complement strand
ACAAAAGAAGTAACAGCGGCAACAGAATGGAAGTATACGTTTGAAAAGCTACAAGCATACGATGCGAATGGAGTAGCTTACAAGTATGAAGTGAAAGAACAGCCAATAGCTGGATATGAACCAAAAGTAAATGGTTATGACATCACAAATACAAAAGTAGGCCAAACAAAGCTAGAAGGAACGAAGACATGGAAAGACGATAACGCGAAAGATCGTCCGGAAATAATCAAAGTAGACTTACTACAAAATGGCAAAGTAATTGCAACAAAAGAAGTGAGCGTAGCAGGTGAATGGAAATATGCGTTTACAGATTTAGCTGCATATGATGCCGAAGGAAA
>NZ_JAEHBN010000062.1:0-346 GCF_016483605.1 Bacillus cereus group sp. N11 | reverse complement strand
ATAAGTCTACTTGAATTGAGCTTGGACGATCTGTTGCATTGTTGTCATTCCATGTTTTCGTTCCTGAAACAGATGTCTTTGCATCTTTTGTATTCGTAATGTTATAGCCATTCACTTCTGATTTGTATCCCGCTACTGGTTGCTCTTTTATGGTATACGTATAAGCATTACCATCATTATCATATGCAGGTAAATCTGCAAACGTATAGTTCCAGCTATTCACTGCTGTTACTTCTTGTGTTTTGATTGAATTTCCATTTTGCAGTAACTCTACTTGAATTGAGCTTGGACGATCTGTTGCATTGTTGTCATTCCATGTTTTCGTTCCTGAAACAGATGTCATTTT
>NZ_JAEHBN010000061.1:0-398 GCF_016483605.1 Bacillus cereus group sp. N11 | reverse complement strand
TGTACCTCTGATTTATATCCATTCACTGGTTGTTCTTTCACTTCATACTTATATGCATTTCCTTCGGCATCATATGCCGCTAAATCTGTAAACGCATATTTCCATTCATCTGCTGCGCTCACTTCTTTTGTTGCGATCACTTTGCCATTTTGTAGTAAGTCTACTTTGATCATTGTCGGACGGTCTTTCGCATTTCCGTCTTTCCATGTCTTCGTTCCTTCTACTTTTGTTTCGCCTACTTTTGTATTTATAATGTCATAACCTTTTACCTCTGATTTATATCCATCCACTGGTTGTTCTTTCACTTCATACTTGTATGCTTTTCCTTCGGCATCATATGCAGCTAAATCTGTAAACGCATATTTCCATTCACCTGCTACGCTCACTTCTTTTGTTGC
>NZ_JAEHBN010000060.1:0-407 GCF_016483605.1 Bacillus cereus group sp. N11 | reverse complement strand
CCTGGTGGACCTCCAGGACCTACTGGACCTACCGGATTGCCAGGAACTGTTGGACCTCCGGGGCCTACTGGGCCTACTGGAATAACTGGAGTAACCGGACCTTCTGGTGGACCTCCAGGGCCTACTGGGCCTACCGGCATAACTGGAGCTACTGGACCTTCTGGTGGACCTCCAGGACCTGGTGGACCTCCAGGACCTACTGGACCTACCGGATTGCCAGGAACTGTTGGACCTCCGGGGCCTACTGGGCCTACCGGCATAACTGGAGCTACCGGACCTTCTGGTGGACCTCCAGGGCCTACTGGACCTACCGGCATAACTGGAGCTACTGGACCTTCTGGTGGACCTCCAGGACCTACTGGACCTACCGGATTGCCAGGAACTGTTGGACCTCCGGGGCCTACTGG